>DASVOY010000851.1:0-3917 GCA_036383115.1 Allostellaceae bacterium | reverse complement strand
GCTGCCATCGGGATCGTTACCGATGCTCAGCACCACCAGTGCCACGCCGACGCCGGCGGCGGCGGTCTCGACGCCGGTGATGCCGTCGATCCCGTCCATGAAGTTGAAGACGTTGACGAACCACACCCAGAGCAGCGCCGTTGCCACGTAGTCGAGAGCGGGCGGCAGCACCTCCTGGAAGACGGCGCCGGCGCCGGGCAGGAAGGCGAGGCCGGCCGCCGCCGCGACGAGATGGGCGGCGAGCCGCAGCCCGATGGGCAGCCCGCGCAGGTCGTCGAGCCAGGACAGCACCGCCAGCGCCGCCGCCAGCCCGGCGATGGCTGCGCCGCCGGCGGGCGCCACGCCCAAAAGCGCCAGCGCGAGCCAGGCGACGACGATGACCGGCACCACCGCGAGCCCGCCGCCGCGCGGCACCGGTACGCTGTGCGCCGAGCGCTCCACCGGCCGGTCGAGGATGGCGCGCCGGGCCAGCCAGGCGCGCACCCGCCCGGTCAGCCACCAGGTGGCGATGAACACGCCGAGCGGCACCAGCACCAAAATCCAGCCCATCTGCGTTCGCCTCGCCCCGAATTTGGCCGCTTGGTGATATGACAGGCGGCGCGGAGGGGCAACAGGATCGAGGGGAGGGCGCTTATGCCGGCATGATAAGCTTGCTTAGGGCATGCCGGCTTACCATCATGCCGGCATGGCCTACGACCCCGAGCGGAGCTTCGGCTTTCTGCTGCATGACATTGCGCGGCTGATGCGCAAGAAATTCGACCAGCGCGCCCGCGCGCTCGGCTTGAGCCGGTCGCAATGGCAGGTCCTCGTCCATTTGTCGCGCCACGAGGGCATCAACCAGAGCGGCCTCGCCGAGATCCTCGAGATCGAGAACATCACCCTGGGCCGGCTCGTCGACCGGCTGCAGGAAGCCGGATGGGTCGAGCGGCGGCCGGATCCGGGCGACCGGCGCGCCCGTCTCCTCTACACCACGGCCAAGGTAGCGCCGGTGATGGAGCGGATGCGGGACCTCGCCGAGGCGACGATCGAAGAGGCGCTGGCCGGGCTCGGCCCGGCGCAGCGCGACGCGCTCCTCGACACGCTGACGCGCGTGCGCGGCAACCTCTCCGAGCGCAACGGGTCCGGAAGCGCCGGTTAGATCGCCCGGTCGCTGAACCGGCGATCCCGGGCGCGTTGGAACGCGGAGGCGGTCTGCGGCTTCACGAACACGGCCGCGACCTCGGGATTCTCCCGTTTGATCCGCTGTTCCAGAGCAGCCACGGCGGCTTCGATGTCGGCCGCCTTGAGGTCATCGGCGAAGTCGACGCTGAGGGCGACGAAGACCTGATCCGGCGCCATCTGCACCGTGATCACCCCGTTGACGCGCTCGATGCCGGGCTGCTCGGCGGCGAGGCGGCAAATCGAACGCACCAGCGCCGGACGCGCCGCTTCGCCGATCAGCAGGCTTTTGCTCTCGCGAGCGAGGAACATCGAGGTCACGGCGAGCACGAGGCCGATCGCGAGCGACGCCGCGCCGTCGAAGACCGGCTGTTGCAGCGCCTCGCTGGCATAGGTTCCGATCAGCGCGATCAGGATGCCGATGATGGCGGCGCTGTCCTCGAAGAGAACCATGAACGACGTCGGGTCCTTGCTCCGGCGTACGGCTTCCAGATATCCCAGCGAACCCTTGCGGGCGCGGAACTCCGTCAGCGAGATGCACCAGGACGCGCCCTCGAACAGGAAGGAGATTCCGAGCACGGCGTAATTGACCGTCGGGTTCGAAATGGGCGACGGATGGCGGAGTTGATCGACGCCGTCGATCACCGAAACCCCCGCACCGAGCGCAAAGATCAGCAGCGCGACGATGAAGCTCCAGAAATAGAGCTCGCGCCCGTGGCCCAGCGGATGAGCTTCGTCCGGAGGCCGCACGGCACGCCGGATGCCATAGAGCAGGAGCACCTCGTTCCCGGTGTCGACCAACGAGTGCACCGCCTCGCTGAGCATCGCGGCGCTGCCGGTAAACGCAGCGGCACCGAATTTCGAAATCGCGATCACAAGGTTGCCGAGCAGCGCGGCATAGATGACCTTCTTCGAGGAAGTCCGCGGCCTGCTTGCCATCGCTAGCGCTCGACGAGTTCCGCTGACCGCCGGCGGGGCGCGCCCGCCGGCCGAGGCCGATCGGGGGTGCTTGATCCCGGCGGCCTGCCTGATCCGGCCGCCTCGACCCATCTCAGACCCATCTCATACGTGGGTCGGGTCTTCGCCCAGGACGCCTTCCATCGACCCCGCCTAAAGCGCCCGGTACTGCGCCCGATTGTCGTCGATGCAGTCGAGGATTTGCTGCTTGAGCGCGTCGACCGCCGGCTCGAACACGGTCCAGCCCTCGCCATGGAGCTTGGCCAGCCGGGTCAGCTCGACGAAGGCGAGCATCTCGTCGCGGCAGATCGGCACCGGCGGCAGGTCGCTGGGCGAGGCGGCCAGCGACGCTTCCGGCGGCGTGGTGGCGGCCGGCGGCGAGGCGCAGGCGGCCAGCGAAAGGGTCGCCAGCGCGATGGCCGGCAGCAGCGGCAGCGGCGGGCGGCGGGGCGGATCATGCATCATGCGCTATGAACACTTGAAAACGCCGTTCTGTTGAACCTAGCCGATCCGTCGAGTAGGGAAAGGCGCGGGAGGCCCCTAGCGGAAGGAACGACCCTCATGGCGCTCGACCCCGACACCTTGTGTCAGTTCGTCGATACCGTCGCCCGCTTCGTGCGCGAGCGCCTCGTCCCGGCCGAGGCAAAGGTGGCGGAGAGCGACGCGATCCCGCCCGAGATCGTCGACGAGATGCGCCGGCTCGGCCTCTTCGGCATGACCATCCCCGAGGCCTATGGTGGGCTCGGCCTCACCATGAGCGAGGAGGTCGAGGTCCTGTTCGCGCTGTGCCAGACCTCGCCGGCCTTCCGCTCGGTGCACGGCACCAACAACGGCATCGGCAGCCAGGGCATCGTCATCGACGGCAGCGAGGAGCAGAAGCGGAAATATCTGCCGCTTCTCGCCTCGGGCGAGATCGTCGCCTCCTTCGCCCTGACTGAGCCCGAGGCCGGCTCCGATGTGGCGAGCCTCAAGACCACGGCGCAGCGCGCCGGCAATGGCTGGGTGCTGAACGGCACCAAGCGCTTCATCACCAACGCGCCCGAGGCGTCGCTGTTCACCGTGATGGCGCGCACCGACCCCGGGAACAAGGGCGCCGGCGGCATCTCCGCCTTCCTGGTCGAGGCGCCCAATCCCGGCCTCAAGCTCGGCAAGTTCGACCGCAAGATGGGGCAGCGCGGCGCCCATACCTGCGACGTCATCTTCGAGGATTGCCTTGTGCCCGCCGACGCGCTCCTCGGCGGCAAGGAGGGGCAGGGCTTCAAGACCGCGATGAAGGTGCTCGACCGCGGCCGCATCCACATCGCCGCCGTCTGCGTCGGCGTCGCCGAGCGGCTCATCCGCGACATGGTCCGCTATGCCCGGGAGCGGGTGCAGTTCGGCCAGCCGATCGGCGAGTTCCAGCTCGTCCAGGCGATGCTCGCCGACAGCCGCGCCGAGGCCTATGCCGCGCGATCCATGGTGCGGGATGCGGCGCGGCGCAAGAGTGCCGGCGAGCCGGTCTCGACCGAGGCGTCCTGCTGCAAGTATTTCGCCAGCGAGATGGTCGGCCGCGTCGCCGACCGCGCAGTGCAGATCTATGGCGGCGCCGGCTATATCGCCGATTACGGAATCGAACGGCTGTACCGCGACGTGCGGCTGTTCCGCATTTACGAAGGCACTAGCCAGATCCAGCAACTGATCATCGCGCGCGAGACGCTGAAGCGCGGGGGATGATCGGACGGAGCGCAACAAGCCGTCGCCCCGGCGGAGGCCGGGGCCTCAAGCGACGGCGCGACGACCGTGCCCTCTGCGGCACAAGATCC
>DASVOY010000850.1:0-3688 GCA_036383115.1 Allostellaceae bacterium | reverse complement strand
CGCCCGCCCCTTCTCGGGCAACTGACTTTCGCACCACTACCACGCGCGCTGCCAGGATCGAAAAATACATTTTTATACCGTAATACATAGAATATTGACATATCAGCCTCCGCAGTTTACAAACCAATCACAGCGCCGATTTGAGCATCAGCTTGCGGGCGCTTAAGAAATGCGGCTAAAGCGAGCGATTCCGCCCAGCTTGGCTGCCGGCGGAATTTTTCATGTCGGGAGTACCCCATGGGGTCGACAATGGAACTGGATTGGTATGGCGCGGTCCTCGCCTGGCGCTATCGCGGTCTCGAGGGCGAGGCGCTGCTGCGGCCGCTGATCGAGCGCGAATTGCCGGGCCGCATCGCGGTCCTGTCGTCCTTCGGCACCGAATCGGCGCTCCTTCTCGACATGGTGGCCGCGATCGACCGCGCCACGCCGGTCCTCTTCCTCGACACCGGCAAGCTTTTCGGCGAGACGCTGGGCTATCGCGATCGACTCGTCGCGCGCCTCGGCCTGACCAATTTCCGCGCCGTCACTCCCGATGTCGCCGATCTGGCACGGCGCGATCCCGACGGCACGCTCTGGCATCGCGATGCCGAAGCCTGCTGCCGGTTGCGCAAGGTCGAGCCGCTCGAACGCGTGCTTGGCGGCTTCGCCGCCTGCATCTCCGGGCGCAAGCGCTATCAGGGCGGCGCCCGCACCGAGCTCCCGGCCATCGAGGTCGTCGACGGCCAGATCCGCGTCAACCCGCTCGCCTCTTATACGCGCGAGCGCATCGAGCACGAGTTCCAGACGCGTGGCCTGCCGCCGCATCCGCTCGAGGCCGACGGGTTCCTGTCGATCGGCTGCACGCCCTGCACCGACCGCGTGGCGCCGACCGAGCATCGGCGGGCGGGGCGCTGGCGCGGGCTGGCCAAGACCGAATGCGGCATCCACGCCGCCGCGCGGCGCAGTGCCAGCGCGGTGGCATGAGGGCCCTCGCCATTTGGCCGGCAGCCGGCTCGCGCCATGCTAAAGTTTATGTTAGGGTCTAATTCACCTTTTAAGAGCGCATGCCGTGGCGTTCCCACTCGCTGGCACTTTCGAGTGATGGAGGGCAGGAGGCGGCGGCCGCCATGGTGTTGGTCTGGGCCGAACGTGTGAGAGGGGCGGGGGGTCAGGGATCATGGAGGTCTTCCACTCGGTCAGTCTGCTCTACACCTTGTCCGGCTTCGGCGTCGGCATGCTGGTCGGCATGACCGGCGTCGGCGGCGGCTCGCTGATGACGCCGCTCCTCATCCTGCTGTTCGGCATCCATCCCGCGACGGCGGTGGGCAGCGACCTCCTTTATGCTGCCGCGACCAAAAGCGGCGGCACCCTGGTCCACGGCATCAGCCGGACCGTCGATTGGCGGGTGGTCGCCAGGCTCGCTGCCGGCAGCGTGCCGATGACCGGGCTCACCCTGCTCGCTCTGTCCCAGCTCGACATCGGCGGCCCCACCGCGCGCGGGCTGATCACCACCGTGCTCGGCGCCGCCTTGTTCCTGACCGCGGCGGTCCTGATCTTCCGTCGCAGGATCCTTGCCACCTATGCCGCGCGCGTGGGCGAGCTCGACCCCCGCCGCACGGCGCTGCTGACGGTGCTCGCCGGCGCGGTGCTGGGCGTGCTCGTATCGATCTCCTCCGTCGGCGCCGGCGCCCTTGGCGTCACGATACTGGTGCTGCTTTACCCGCAACTGCCCACGGCGCGGATCGTCGGCTCGGACATTGCCCATGCCGTGCCGCTCACGCTCATCGCCGGCATCGGGCATTGGCTGCTGGGCTCGGTCGATTGGCACCTCATCGGCTCGCTGCTGGCGGGTTCCCTGCCGGGCATTTTCCTCGGCAGCTACGTCTCCGTCCGAGTGCCGGACACTTTCCTGCGGCTGACGCTTGCCGCCACCCTGATCATCGTCGGCAGCAAGCTCGTCTTCTAGGCGCCAGGGCTTGCGGTGTCGCGCCGGCGGCCTAGGATCGGGCCGTTCGCATGGACCCGAAGCGACCGCCGATGCTCCACCGACGCGCCCTGTTCGCCGCAGCCGCCGCGCTGCTCGCCGGTGCAAGCCGGCCGGCGCTGGGCCAGGAGCGGGCGCGCGCGGTGTCGGCGCCCGACATGCAGCGCATCTTCGACCGCGGCCGGCTCCTCGTCGCAGTGGCGGGGTTCGCGCTGCCGCCGTTCGTCACGACCGGCGAGGACGGGCGCCCCGCCGGCCGCGACATCGAGCTGGCGCGGGGCATGGCAACGGCACTGGGCGTGCCGGTCGAGTTCGATCACAGCGCGCGCAGTTTCGACGAGCTCATCGACGCCGTGGCGCGCGGCAAGGCGGATCTCGCCTTGTCGCGGCTCAGCATGACGCTGCGTCGGGCGACGCAAATCCGCTTCTCGCGCCCCTATCTCGTCCTGCACGAAGCGCTGCTGGTGAACCGCCCGCTCTTCGCCCGGACCGCCAAGGCTCGCCCGCCCATCGAGGTGCTCCGTGATCGCGAGGCGGCGATCGCCGTCGTCGCCGACACCGCTGCCGCGGAACACGCAAGGCAGCTGTTGCGCCACGCCCGCTTCCACGACTACCCGCGCTGGGACCCCGATATCGTCGATGCCGTGCTGCATGGCGAGGTGGTGGCCGGATATGGCGACGAGCTCGAGGCAAGGCGCGCGCTCGCCGCGGGGCCGGAGGCGCCGCTGCAGCTGCGCGCGGTGGTCCTGCCGGAGACGCGCGATCCCATTGCCGCCGCGCTCCCCTGGGACAGCGGACAGCTCCTCAGCTGGGTCGACCTCTATCTCGAGACTTCGACCCCTGCCATGACCGCGGACGATCTCCTGTCGCAGAAGCCGGCGGACTGAAGCCGTCGAGGGCGGCCTATGCGCGGGTCGGCCCCGTTGCCGCGGCGGCCGCCACGCTCCGAGATTTTCTCAGCCGCCGATGCGCCGCCCAGCGTCAAGCGCGGTGCGCCGGGCGATTGTCTCCCCGCGGTTTGATGGCCATCAATGCGCGGAAGCGGCATGGGCCTTATATACCTCGATATGCTTCGTGCCGCTGCGACGGACTTGACGGTCCGCGGGGAGAATGGAAATGGCGAGGCGCCCTGTTAGACGCGTTGATCTCGATCCTGTCGAGGAAGCCAGCATTGAATCGTTTCCGGCCAGCGACCCGCCGGCATGGATCCCGGTGCATGCCGGCCTTCCCTCGCAAGTGGCCGAACGCCTGCGCAGCGATGCCGCGGCGCGTGAGGTGTGGAACGTTGCGCTCGAGGAGAGCGCGCGCCTTGTCGAACGTGCCGGGAACGGGCATGGCCAAGATCGGCTCTCGGCCGAGATTCGCGCCATGAAGCTACCGACCATCGAATGAACGCCTGCGCCGATCGCCAGAGACCGGTCCGGCGTCACCCTCGGCTGAACGCCTCACGACCGAGGTGGTGATTTTCAGGTGCCGGCTGTGAATTTTCCCCGCCCGGGGAACGTGCCGATGCGGCCGGAATCCCGTCGGCCGCCCCCGGCGCACACTAAAATCTGCGGAATTGACGTCGATCAAGGCGGCGGCGAGCCGTTTGCCGTATGTGGTCCCTTGCGGCGCCGCACGACGACGACAAGGCAAGCCGCGCCAGCGCGCCATCGGTCGGGTGCACCGCATCCGAGCAGGCGTCATCAACCGCGCCGGAGATGAGACATGGCCAGAGTTATC
>DASVOY010000849.1:0-3339 GCA_036383115.1 Allostellaceae bacterium | reverse complement strand
TGGAGGGCGCACGCAGCAGGCGTGTTGCCTGGAGGTGATATCGAGATCCACGGCATGCCCAGTAGCTACGGGCATTTTGATCCTGTCGCCTTCTTCGGAGATTGGACCGACGGCTGCATCGCCGTCGGCAACCGCGCCATCGAGGTGATTTGGGCGAGCGTTGGCATTGGTACGCCCGTCGAGATACTGGCCTAGCCGGCTCAACAGCGTTTCGTCACTGAGAATGCGGTTGGCAACCCAACAGCGCGACGCAAGGACCGGCGCTGCGTCAAAAGCGATTGAATGATGGGGTCCACCGACGCCGCGTGGCGGCGGCTGTCCAGCCATTATGGCAGGCATGGTGGCGGTATTCGCAGCTCCCACCTCATGAATGGCGTGAATGTCCGGATCGGGCTCAGGAGCGGTAGTGGCGGCGATGTCGGCGCTTTGTTTGGTCAGCGGCGCGAAGCCGCCTCGAGAGGGCCAACGCTCGTGGTGGCTCCGTGCCAAGAACTGATATTCCCGGCAGTTCAGGGCGACCGGCTTGTTACGGCGCGCCGGTCGGTGTCGATGGTTGTGCGGTTTAAGCTGTGGGCGTGGGCGCCCGATCACAGCGCTGCGAAATCGATCGGTCTATGCCGATCGAGCGTGTGGTTGACCGCCGGCAGCGGATATTTGAGCCCAGTGGCACAATTGAACAGCACGACGCGATCGCCGCCGCCGATTCGCCCCTCGGAGAGCACTTGTTTGCAGGCCGCGTAGGTGGCGGCGCCCTCCGGGCAGAGGAGGAGACCTTCGGCGCGCGAGACTTCGTTGACCGCCGAGGTGATTGCCTCGTCGGTGACCGCAACCGCAAAGCCGCCGCTTTCGCGCACCGCGCGCAGGATCAGAAAATCGCCGAGCGCCTGCGGCACGCGGATGCCGGCCGCGATCGTGTGCGCGTCCTCCCACCGCGGCGCGTGCTCCATGCCGCTCTCGTAAGCGCGCACGATCGGGGCGCAGCCGGCCGCCTGCACGGCGATCATGCGCGGACGCTTGGAACCAATGAAGCCGATGGCCTCGAGCTCGTCGAAGGCCTTCCACATGCCGATCAGGCCGGTGCCGCCGCCGGTCGGATAGAAGATGACGTCCGGCACATTCCAGCCGAGCTGCTCGGCGAGCTCCAGGCCCATGGTCTTCTTGCCTTCGATCCGATACGGCTCCTTCAGCGTCGAGGTATCGAACCAGCCGACCGTCGGCTTGCCGCCAGCGACGATCTTGCCGCAATCGTCGATCAGGCCGTTGACGCGGTAGACCCTGGCGCCCTGCAGCGCGATTTCGCTGACGTTCACCTCCGGCGTGTCCTCGGGACAGAACACAGTCGATTTGATGCCCGCGCGGGTCGCGTAGGCGGCAAGCGCCGCACCGGCATTGCCGTTGGTCGGCATGGCCATATGAGTGATGCCGAGCGCCTTGGCCATCGACACCGCTACGGCGAGGCCGCGGGCCTTGAACGACCCGGTGGGCAGCCGACCTTCGTCCTTCACCAAGATTTCTCGGGCGCCAAGTTTCTTGGCAAGTGTCGGCAGCGCAATGAGCGGCGTGATGGCCTCGCCCAGGCTGACGACGTCCTGCGCGCGCCGCACCGGCAGCAATTCGCGGTAGCGCCAGAAATCCGCCGGACGGGCGGCAAGCGCGGCCTTGCTGAGCGCCTTGGCGACCCCGGCCAAGTCATAGCGCACCAGCAGCGGCTTGCCGGCGCGGGACAGGTTGTGCACCTCGTCCGCAGCATAGCGCTCACCCGTAAGCGCGCATTCGAGATGAGTGACGAAGGTCGGCCGGCGGGCCGTGAGGTTTTCGTCATGTGACAAGGCACGGTCTCCAAGAGGTCACAACGCGATGTAGTGCGTCCACGCGAGGACGCGGCAGTGCCCAGATCATTCACCAGTTGGCTCGGAGGCCGGCCCTTCAGCCCCGCGCCAAGCTGTCGAGGTAGGCGACGATGTCGTCGATTTCCTGGCGGGAGAGGTTGAAATTCGGCATCGGCGGGTGCGGCGAGATGAGCCAAGCGCGCAGCCATGCGCGGTCCGCCGTTCTGCGCTTGGCAATGTCGGCGAAGGGCGGCGCCGTGTCGCGGCCCTGTCCGGACGTATCGACCATATGGCAGCTGCTACACCAGACCTGCGCCAGCGCGTGCCCCGCCTGCGCGTTGCCCGCCGCCGACGCGGGTGTGGCGATGGCGGCAAGACCGCTGAAGAGAAGGGCGAACAAGGCCGATAATCTCAAATGCGCCTCCCGAGACACGGCTCAGCCCGACTGAGCCAGAATAGCCGCCAAGGTTTCGCCGCGATGCCGAGGCGGCGCCGGCTCGTCCCAAGGCCTTCAACTCGACATGGCCGGCCGGATGCTGGCGGGAATGATGCCTGAGCCCGGGCTTGCTGTCATGCACCATCAGGTAAGACCGGTCGGTGTTGGTGCTTTGCACCAGCCCTATGAGCCCGTCTGTGCGGCCGAGAGCAGACGCAGCATGTAGCAACGCCCCCGGCGCTGTCCACTCGCGCAACGATACCGTTGCAAAACTCCGATCAGCGCTCCGGAACGATCATCACAGGACGATACCTTGGGCTTATCGTTTCACACGAGCGCCAAATGTAGCCCGCCTGAGGAGCTTTGAAGAGTTTTGCAACAGTATCGCAACGTGACCGGATCGAGCGCCGCGCGCGGGCCCCGAGGAACGCCGCAGCTAGTCGATGGCCCCGAGGCCCGGCAACGTGGCCGGGTCGAGCACCGCGCGAGGGCCCGACGCGTCCGTGAATTGCAGCGCCGCGAGGCGGGCGTAGAGGCCGCCCTGCTGGGTAAGCTCGTGATGCGTGCCCTCGGCGACGATGCGGCCCTCGTCCATCACGATGATGCGGTCCGCCTTGAGCACGGTGGCGAGGCGGTGGGCGATGACCAGCGTGGTGCGCCCGGCCGCGAGGCGCGCCAGCGCCTGCTGCACGGCGCGCTCGGACTCCGCGTCGAGCGCCGAGGTCGCCTCGTCGAGCAGCAGGATCGGCGGGTTGCGCAGGATGGCGCGGGCGATGGCGATGCGCTGGCGCTGCCCGCCCGAGAGCCGCACCCCCTTCTCGCCGAGAAAGGTGTCGAGGCCCTCAGGCAGCCGGTCGAGGAATTCCGACGCCGCAGCGGCCTCGGCGGCGTCGCGGACCTCGGCGTCGCTCGCCTCGGGCCGGCCGTAGCGGATGTTATCCCAGGCCGAGCCGCCGAAGATCACGGGGTCCTGCGCAACCACGCCGCTGCGGCGGCGCAACGCGTCCGGATCGACGCTCGCGACCTCGACGCCATCGACCCGCACGGTGCCGCGCCGGGGATCGTAGAAGCGCA
>DASVOY010000848.1:0-3185 GCA_036383115.1 Allostellaceae bacterium | reverse complement strand
TGAACGGCGCGCCGGTGTGGCGCGACGGCGCGCCGACCGGCGCCCGTCCCGGTCGCGCGCTGCGCCGACAGCAGCTTCAGGCCGAGCAACGCAAACAGTGATGCAGCACGGCCGGTCCTGCCGCCGCTGACGTTCCAGCCGGGTCGATCACGATTGCCGATGCATCCTCTGCGTTTGCTCCAGGCGATCTACGAAAGCTGCGACGCGGTCGCTGTTGCATTGATTCGGCGTACAGTGCAGTCCATCTATGGACGGGCAACGGGGTTGACCTCGTCGGCATCATTCGTGACGGCAGCCGGCATCGGAACGGAGGAGAGCATCTGAAATGTCAGCGTGGGCGCATGTCGGACCTTCGATCGCGGCGGCCTTTCTCGCCTCGCTGGTGGAATTCGTCGAGGCGCTCACGGTGGTGCTCGCGGTCGGCACGGTGCGCGGCTGGCGCCCGGCGCTGACCGGAACGGGGCTCGGGCTCGGCGCGCTGGCGCTGCTCGTCGTCGCTCTGGGTCCGGCGCTGGCATACATCCCGATCGACATCGTACGGTTGGTCGTCGGCGTGTTGCTGCTGCTGTTCGGCCTGCGGTGGGTGCGCAAGGCGATCCTGCGCGCGGCGGGCATCATCCCGCTCCATGACGAGGAAGCCGCCTTCCACGCCGAGGCCGCCGTGTTGCGTCGGGGCGGCAAACTCCGGCGCGGCTGGGACCTCGTCGGCATCGCCTCCGCGTTCAAGACCGTCGTGTTGGAAGGCCTGGAGGTCGTATTCATCGTCATCGCGGTCGGCGCGGCGGGCGGAATGTTGGTGCCGGCGAGCCTCGGCGCGGCGGCGGCGCTGGTGCTCGTCGTCGCACTCGGCGCGCTGCTTCATCGGCCGCTCGCGCAGGTTCCGGAGAACGCGCTCAAATTCGCCGTCGGCGTGCTGCTCGCGGCTTTCGGCACGTTCTGGACCGGCGAAGGCATCGGCATCGAGTGGCCGGGCGGCGACTGGGCCATTCTCGGCCTCGTCGCCGGCTTCCTCGCCGTCGCGCTTGCTTCCGTGACGACCTGCCGCGCCCGGCATGCCGCGCTGGTCGAGCAAGCCGGAGACTGACATGCGCGCGGTCGGCACCATCTTGCGCGAACTCGTCGGGCTCTTCATCGATGACGGCACTCTGGCACTGGCGGCGTTGATCTGGATTGCCCTCTGCGCCCTCATCCTGCCACGCGTCCTGCCGTCCTCCGAATGGGATGGCGCCATCCTCTTTCTCGGCCTGGCGGCGGTACTGGCCGAGAATGTCCTGCGCGGCGCGCGGCGCGGGCGAAACTGATCTGAGGCTCAGCGCCGCAACACAAAGCTCTCCCATGCGCGCCGCTGCTCCCAGCCTTCGCGCTCGAGCTCGGGCGTCGCTTCCTCGCGCTGCGGATAGCCCAGGCAGAAATAGCCCAAGAAGATCCAGTCGGGCGGCAGCTCGAGAACACGTGCGACCTCGGCGGGATCAAGGATCGACACCCAGCCAAGCCCGAGACCTTCGGCGCGGGCCACGAGCCACAGCGTGTGGATCGCCATGACCGCCGAATATTCGGCCATCTCCGGCATGGTGCGGCGACCGAGACCGTGGCCTTGCGCCGTAGCGCGATCGGCAAACACCGCGAGATGCACCGGCGCCTCGCCGAGCCCGGCGAGCTTGAGCGTGGCGTAGCGCTGGGCGCGCTCGCCGGCATAGCTCGCGAGCGCCGCCTCGTTGCAGCGACGGAAATTCTCGCGGACAGCGGCGCGCCGTGCCGGGTCTTCCACGACGACGAAGCGCCAGGGCTGGCTCAGTCCAACCGACGGGGCGAGCGAGGCGAGTTCGAACAGGCGCTCGACCGTTCCCGGCGGCAGAGCGTCACGACGGAAGCGGCGCACATCACGCCGCCACGCGATGAGGTCGCGCAGCGTGTCGCGGAAGGCCGGATCGAAGGCAGTCACCGCTTCCCCCGTGCGTCGACCGGCCAGATGTCGACCAGCGTGTCGCCGCTGACCACGTGATAGAAATCGTGCAGGTTGACGGTCGGGTCGCAGTGCGGTGTCACGCACTCGATCATCGCGCCGAGCGCCGGGCGTGCGGCGCCCGGCGGCAGGATGAGCTTGCCGTGCTCGTCGCCGAAGAACTCGTAGCGGCTGCCCGGCGGCGCGCCGGAGGCCATCTCCGGCGCCGGCCCGTCGGTGGCGAAGCATTTGAGGCCGGCATCGGTGGTGACGTAGCCGGGGGCATTGGCCGACACCACCGAGCTTGCGACGAAGAGCGCGGTCTCGAAGGGCGGCGTATTGCGTCCGTCCCGCATAGCGCGGAGATAGTCGACATCCATGAAGACATAGGAGCCGACCTGGAGCTCGGTGAAGACGCGCGCCTCGGGATCGAGATCGAAGGTGCCGGTGCCGGCGCCGCTGACGACCGGCACCGCAATGCCGCCGTCGCGCAGCCGGCTGACGATGCCGCCCAGGCGCTCGAGCTGCGCCAGCGCCTTGGCGCGGCGCTCGGCGCGCACGGGGATGTGCTGGAGATTGCCGGAATAGGACTGGATGCCGCGGAAGACGAGACCCTCCGCCGCGACCGCCGCGCGCGCCAGCGCCGCGACATCCTCCGCGGTGGCGCAGCCGGTGCGGCCGTGTCCTGCGGAGAAATCGACGAGCACGTCGAGCGGCTTGCACGCCCGCCGCGCCGCACGCGCCAGCGCAGCGACGTTGTCGGGATGATCGACGACGATGCTCAAGCCGTCATGCGGTCGCGCGTGGAGTGCCACGAGGCGCGCGAGCTTGGCCGGCGTCACCTGCGGCGAGGTGATGTGCACGCCGGGAATGCCCGCTTCGACCATCACCTCGGCCTCGCCCAGCGTGGCGCAGCAGATGCCGACCGCGCCGGCCTCGACCTGCATCCGGGCGATGCGCGCGGATTTGTGCGTCTTGGCATGGGGCCGGAGCGCCACGCCGACCGCGCGCGCGTGCGCCGCCATCGCCGCGACGTTGCGCCCGAGCGTATCGAGATCGACGACGAGCGCCGGCGTGTCGAGCGCGTGGCGGCTGCCAGGCTTGCCGATGAGGGGAGCGTTTGGGCCGAGGGAGATCATGCGGCCTATGATTATCGCTGATGATGGCAGCTGCAAGAGCAGCGTGCGTCCTTCGACATGCGCGCTTCGCGCGCAAGCTCAGGATGAGGACCAAGCGAGAATGG
>DASVOY010000847.1:0-2328 GCA_036383115.1 Allostellaceae bacterium | reverse complement strand
TGCGCCTCGAGCGCCAGCGCGAAGGTCGAATCCGCGTCGATGTTGATGGCCTCGATCGGATCCATCTGGATGGCGACGGCAAGACCCATGACGCCTCTCGCTGCTGCCGGGCGAGTATCATAACAGGCGGCGCGCTGCCACAAGCGAAATCGCGGAGCGGGCGGGCCCGCGGCCCCGCTCGCGAAAAGTTTCCCTCAAAACCCTTTGACGGTTCGGGGTTTGCAGATATTTTCCTTGACGACCGAAACTCAATTCGGCGGCAAGGCGGCTCGCCCCGGCCTATCGCGGCGGTGCTGCCTCAACCGGCAAGAACAAAACATAGATAGAGCCATAAGAACCGTGTGGCAGGGAGGTCGGGTTTGGGATCAGGAGAAACGCGCCCGCGCGCGCCGGCACGCCATTGCCGCCGCGCCCGACCGGGCCCGGCATGAGCGCTCAGGCGGCGCCGGCGGGGAGCACGCCGCTCCTCAGCATCCGCGGCCTGTCGGTCCGCTTCGGCGGCATCGTCGCGCTGGACAATGTCTCCTTCGAAGTCCATCCCGGCCAGATCTGCGGGCTGATCGGTCCCAACGGCGCCGGCAAGACCACCCTCTTCAACTGTCTGAGCCGGCTCTACCACACCGATGGCGGCAGCATCGATTTCGAGGGCCGGCCGCTTCTGCCCTTGCCGAAGCACGCCATCGCGCCGCTCGGCATCGGCCGCACCTTCCAGAACCTGGCGCTCTTCCGCACCATGTCGGTGCGCGACAACGTGATGATCGGCGGCCATTGCCGCTCGCGCGGCGGCTTCTTCGCCAACGCGCTGCGCCTGCCCTTCGTCGCCCGGGAGGAGCAGGTTCTGCGCGAGCGCGCCATGCGGCTCATCGAGACGCTCGGCCTCGCCGCCTATGCCGATGTGCCGGTGAGCGCGCTCTCCTTCGGCACGCAGAAGCGCGTCGAGCTCGCCCGCGCGCTGGCGAGCGAGCCCAAGCTGCTGCTGCTCGACGAGCCCGCCGGCGGGCTCAACCATGAGGAGGTCGATCAGCTGCGCGAGCTGATCCGCTCGATCCGCGACCGGCTCGATGTCACCGTGCTCCTGGTCGAGCATCACATGAACCTCGTCATGAAGGTGTCGGACAAGGTCGTGGCGCTCGATTTCGGCCGCAAGATCGCCGACGGCTCCCCGGCCGAGGTGCAGCGCCTGCCCGAGGTGATCAAGGCTTATCTCGGAGGCTCGCTGTGAGCGCCATCCTCGAGACCAAGGGCCTCAGCGCCGCCTACGGGCCGACGCGCGTGCTGGACTCGCTCGATCTGGAGCTGCCGGAGGGCGGCATCGTCACGCTGTTGGGCGCCAATGGCGCCGGCAAGACCACGACGCTGCGCGCCATCTGCAACATGATGGTGCGCACCTCGGGCGAGATCCGCTTCGCCGGCCAGCGCATCGACGGCAAGGCGACCGAGGACATCGTCCGCCGCGGCATCGGCCATGTGCCGGACGGGCGCGGCACCTTCGTCAGCCTCTCCGTCGAGGAGAATCTGCGCTTGGGCGCCTACACCCGGCGCGACAAGCAGGTGGCGCAGGATTTCGAGCGTGTCTACGGCTACTTCCCGCGCCTCAAGGAGCGGCACCGCCAGCAGGCGGGCACGCTCTCCGGCGGCGAGCAGCAGATGCTGGCGATCTCGCGCGCGCTCATGCTCCGGCCGAAGCTGCTGCTGCTCGACGAGCCCTCCTTCGGGTTGGCGCCGCTGATCGTGCAGGAGATCTTCCGCATCCTGCGCGCCATCAATCAGCAGGAGGGGGTGAGCATGCTGCTGGTCGAGCAGAACGCCAGCATCGCGCTCGAGCTCGCCGACCACGCCTATCTGCTCGAGACGGGACGCATCATCATGGCGGGCCCGTCGCGCCGGATCAGCAGCGACGAATCCGTGCGTCGCGCCTATCTCGGATACTAGGAGCCGCCATGCTCGCCTTCCTGCACCAGGTGCTCTCCGGCCTCGCCAATGGCGGCATCTACGCGTCGGTCGCTCTAGCTCTGGTCATGATCTACCAGGCGACGCATCACGTGAATTTCGCCCAGGGGCAGATGGCGGTATTCGCCACCTACATCGCCTGGATGATCCTCGATGCGGGGTTTTCGTACTGGACCGCCTTCATCGTGACGCTCGCCTTCGCCTTCGTGCTGGGCGTCGTCATCGAGCGTGTCATCATCCGCCCGGTCGAGCAGGCGCCGGTGCTGACCGTGGTGGTGGTGTTCATCGGCCTGCTCGTCATCATGAACAGCGTGTCCGGCTGGCTCTGGAGCTACACCATCAAGGCATTTCCAAGCCCGTTCCCCGGCAATGCCTGGT
>DASVOY010000846.1:0-7134 GCA_036383115.1 Allostellaceae bacterium | reverse complement strand
GCGTCGTCGACGACGTCATGGCCGCAAACGCTCGCGCTGCCGGAGGTGGGCGCGAGGAAGCCTGCAATCATTTTCATCGTCGTGGATTTGCCGGCGCCGTTCGGGCCGAGGAAGCCCAGCACCTCGCCCCGCGCCACGGTGAAGGACACGTCGTCCACTGCGGTCATCGGCCCGAACCGCCGGGTCAGGTGGCGGACCGCGATCATTTCGTCCATGGCCATCGTCTCGCCTGTGCCGCCGATCGCGGCATTGTCGTTGCTTGCCGCCATCTGCCGCATTTTGCCGGTGGAAATCAAGTGGACGCCGCGCGCGGGCAAGTAAAATCGCTGTAATGATCGCGCCGCGGCACAGGAACCGGCGCCCACCGGCGATGTTGGCCGGGAGATGAAACTTGCACGCTGGCGCCGCCTGCTGCCGCTTCTTGTCGTTCTCGCCTTCGCCGCCGCGATGTTCCTGGTGTGGCACGAGGTGCGGCCCTACGGCGTTTCCGGCATGTGGCAGGCCGTCGTGGCGATCCCGCGCGACCGGCTCGCCCTGGCGGCGCTCGCGGCGGCGGGCAGCTATGTCACCCTGACGCTGTTCGACTGGCTGGGCCTGCACTATGCCGGGCATCCGCTAGGCTATCCGCGCGCGGCGCTCGCCTCCTTCGTCGCGCTCTCGGTCGGCCACAGCCTGGGGCTTGCCCCGCTCGGCAGCGGCGCGTTGCGCGCCCGCTACTATGCGCAATGGGGCCTTGACGCCGAGGCGATCAGCAAGGTCATCCTGTTCAGCGCCGCCACCGTCACCATCGGCGAAGTGGCGCTCGCCGGTATCGTGCTCCTGGTCGAGCCGCATCCCGCCGCCTCGTTCCTGCATCTCGGCGACGGCCTCGTGCGGTTTGCCGGCGTCGCCTGCCTGCTCACCATCGCGGGATATCTCGCCGCGGCGCACTGGGTGCGGCGGCCGCTTAGGATCAAACGTTGGCGCTTCGCCCTGCCCACGCTGCCCATCGCCGCGGCGCAGGTTGCCGCGGGCGCGCTCAATTTCGCCCTGCTCACCGCGACCCTGCATTTCCTCATCCTCAGCACCGCGCCGCTCTCCTACTGGGCGACGGCGGCGATCTATCTGCTGGCGAGCATCGCCGCGCTCATCAGCCATGTGCCGGGCGGGCTCGGCGTCACCGAATTCATCATTCTTGCCTTCCTGCCGGGCGCCGGCACCTGGGGCGCGCTCATCGTCTTCCGCATCATCTATTACATTGCGCCCCTGGCGCTGGGCGGCGTGGTGCTCGGCGTGGGCGAACTGCTCGAGCGGCGGCAGTTGGAAGCGCCGCCGGCGACCGCGCGCGAGGCCAGGCGCTGACGGCAGCGGCTGGCGGTATGCCAGCATGAGCGCTAACCTGCGGGCGAATCCGCAGGAGCACGGCGGCACGATGGCACCCAACATTGTCATGACCGATGAGCCGGGCCAGGCCGCCTATGACGCGATTCTGGCCGGCCTGATCGCCCACAACGAGGCCCGCGCCGGGCCGGGCGGCCACCATCTCCTGGCCGTGCTAGTCAAGGACGACAGGGGCAAGGTGCTCGGCGGATTATGGGGCTCGACCGCCTGGCAATGGCTCTTCGTCCATCTGCTGTGGCTGCCCGAAGGATTGCGCGGCGCCGGGCTCGGCAGCGACCTGCTGCGCCGCGCCGAGGCCGAGGCCCGCCGGCGCGGCTGCCGCAACGTCTGGCTCGACACCTTCAGCTTCCAGGCCCGCGGTTTCTACGAAGGGCTGGGCTACTCGGTCTTCGGCACGCTCGACGACTATCCGCCGGGACATCGGCGGTTTTTCCTGCAGAAGGCGCTGAGCTGATTCAGCTTCCGCCTTTGGCCGGCAGGACGGCTTCGATCTCGTCGGTCACCGTGCGGTCGGTCGGCCGCACCGAGGACGGCCAGGCTCCGGCGAGCGCGCCATCCGGCCCGACGAGATATTTATGGAAGTTCCAGCGCGGCATCCCTGCATCGCCGAGCTCGTCCGCGATCCAGCGGAAGAACGGATGCGCCTGGGGCCCGATCACGTCCTGCTTCTCGGTGAGCGGGAAGTCGACCGCATAGCGGCTCTCGCAGAACTCCTTGATCTCGTGCGCGGTGCCGGGCTCCTGCCCGCCGAAGTCGTTCGACGGCACGCCGATCACGACGAGGCCGCGATCCCGGTAGCGCCGCCACAGCGCCTCGAGGTCTTCGTACTGGGGCGTGAAGCCGCAGAAGGAGGCAGTGTTGACGACGAGCAGCGGGCGCCCGCGATACTGCGCGAGCGGCAGCTGCGCGCCGTCGATCGAGGTGAAGGCATAATCATAGGCGGTCATGCTGGTTCCCCGCTTGGTTGGTGCTTCCGCCGCGCTCGCGCCGAAGCCGAGCGCCAGCAAGACGGGCGATGAGCGCCTTAGCCATAGCGCTCCTCGGTCCAGGGATCGCCGCGGTCGTGATAGCCGCGCTCTTCCCAGAAGCCGCGGCGGTCGGCGGCGATGAACTCGATGCGCCGGATCCATTTGGCGCTCTTCCAGAAATAGAGCTTCGGCACGATCGCGCGCACCGGCCCGCCATGCTCGCGCGGCAGCGGCTTGCCCTGCCAGCAATGGGCGAGCAGGACATCGTCGTCGTCGAAATCGGCGAGCGGCAGGTTGGTCGTGTAGTCGTCATAGGAGTGGAAGACGATGAAGCGGGCCTCGGGCTTCGGCCGGACCACCGCCAGGATGTGCCTGGCACTGACACCTTCCCAGGCATTGTCGAAGCGCGACCAGGCGGTGACGCAATGGATGTCTGAGACGTCGCGGAACGCCGGCTGCGCGCGGAACGTCGCCCAGTCCCAGGCGACGGGGTTCTCGACCAGCCCGTCGACAGTGAGGCGCCAGCCTTCGACCGGCACCTCCGGCTGGACGCCGAGGTCGAGCACCGGCCAGTTCTCGATCTGACGCTGGCCCGGCGGCAGGCGCTCCTCCGCCGGACGCGCGCTGCGGCCGGTAAGGAGGCGGCCCTCGCGCGCCCAGCGCTCCTTGCTCTCGACCAGCTTGCGCCGGATGCGCGACAAAGGCCCGTCTTTCTCTCCCGTCATCCCATCCTCCGTCGCCCCAGCATAGCCGCCATGATATAGGCGTATAGTCGCGTTCCCGTGAGGGACGGTTGGCGGTTGCGCTGGTCGGTCGCCTCGCCGACACTGGCGCTCCGGTCCTCAACGATTCATGCCGATCCCCGAAATGCTTCTCATCGCCCTCGTCAAGGGCATCGCCGTCGGCATCGTCATCGCATTGCCGGTGGGGCCGGTGGGCGTGTTGTGTGTCCGCCGCACGCTTTTCGAAGGCCCGACCTACGGCTTCGTCTCGGGGCTCGGCGCCGCCGCCGCGGATACGGTCTTTGCCATTATCGCCGGCTTCGGCGTCACCATCGTGCGCGACTTCCTGCTGCGCTATCAGGACTGGTTTGGTGCGGCGGGCGGGTTGTTCCTGCTCTATGTCGGCATCAAGGCGCTCATCGAGGCGAACGACGCCGAACCCGAGCCGCTCGAGGGCGAGGCGCATCTCGCGGCGTTCGCCTCAACCTTCGCTCTCACCATCACCAACCCCATCACCATCCTCGCCTTCGCCGGCATCTTCGCCAAGGTGGGGGTGAGCGGGCAGGGCGACCTTCTGGAGATGGCCGTACTGGTCGGCGGCGTCTTCCTCGGCTCGCTGCTGTGGTGGCTGGCGCCGAGTTTCGGCATAGCCGGACTGAGGCGCGTTCTCGGCAGCATCCGCCTGAAATGGATCAACCGCATCTCCGGCGCGATCCTGACTGTCTCCGGCCTCGGCCTCCTCGGCGCCGCGCTCCTTGCCTTCGCCCGGGTGCCAATCTGATGCGCCGCGCCGACACATTCTTGCCGGAATAGGGCAATTTTGCGGTGGCGCGCCACGGCGCTTGGCGCTGTCGCGAGGCGCGGGTAATCTCACGCGCGATGACCCGTTCCCGCATCTTCGGCGCATGCGCGCTCGTCGCGTGCGTGCTTCTGTCGCTTGCCGGGCCCACGCGCGCGCAGTCCCAGCCTGTCGCCCCCGCGCCGGCTGCGGCGGCGCCGGCGCCGGTCTCGGCGGACGAGCTCCAGCGGCTGGTCGGCACGCTGCAGGACGATGCCGCGCGCGCCAAGCTCGTCGAGCAGCTGCGCGCCCTCATTGCCGCGCAGCGCGGCATCGAGCAGAAGCAGGCCGAGGAGAACCCCGTCGCCCTGCTCAACAATTTCTCGGCGCAGGTCGATGCGATCAGCGGCGAGATCCTCGCCGCCGCGGCGGTGGTGTTGGATGCGCCGCGCCTTGTGGCCTGGCTCGGGGATCAGGCCGGCGACGCCCGCGCGCGAGAGTTCTGGCTCGAGGTCGGGCTGAAGCTTGGCATCATCTTCGGTGGCGCCCTGCTCGCGGAATGGTTTGTGCGCGTCTTGCTGCGCCGCCCGGCGGCCCGCCTAGCCCAGCGTTCGAGCGGCACGGTCACCGCGCAAACCGCGCAAGCGCTGCTCCTGCTCATTCAACTCTTCATCGAGGTGCTGCCGATCCTCGTCTTCGCCGGGGCGGCCTATGTCGTCCTGCCTCTCGTGCAGCCGCGTTTTTCCACCGCGCGCGTTGCCGAGGTCATCATCCACGCTTCCCTGACGGCCCGCCTGATCCTTGCCGTGGCGCATGTCGCGCTGCTGTCGCCGGGCGTGGCGATACTCCACGTGCTCAGCGAGGAGACGCGCAACTATCTTTACATCTGGGCGCGGCGCTTTACCAACTGGGCCGTCTACGGTTTTGCCGTCGCGGCCGCAGGCTGGTGGCTCGGTGTCCCGGGCGCAATCTACGCCCTGCTGCTGCGCGGCACCATGCTCGTGCTCGGCATCCTCGCGGTGATCTTCGTGCTGCAGAACCGTGCCGCCGTGGCGGATGCTTTGCGCGGCAAGGGGGCAGCCAACAGCACCTTGCCGCAGCGCGGTCACGGCTGGCGTCTGCTGCGGCAGCGCCTCGCGGATACCTGGCACGTGCTGGCGATCATCTACATCGTCGGCACCTTCGGGAGCTACGTCCTGCGCATCGAGGGCGGCCCGGTCTTCGTTCTTCGCGCGACGCTCCTGAGCATCGTCGTGCTGATCGCGGCCGGGCTCATCGTCCGGTTCGTGCGCCGCCTGAGCCAGCGTGGCTTTGCCGTCAGCAGCGATCTCAAATCGCGCTTTCCGACCCTCGAGCTGCGCGCCAACCGCTATCTGCCGGTGCTGACCGTGGCCGCGTCGACGATCGTCTATTTTTTCACCGTGCTCACGCTGCTCCAGGCCTGGGGCGTTGACGCCTTCGCCTGGTTCACCACCAATTTCGGGCGGCGCTTCACCGGCAGCCTGCTGTCGATCGTCACCGTGCTGCTCAGCGCGCTGATCCTCTGGGAGGCGTTCGGCTCGGCGATCGAGCGCTACCTCAATAGCATCGGCGCCGATGGGCGGCCGGTGGCGCGCAGCGCCCGCGCGCGCACGCTGCTGCCGCTCCTGCGCACTGCCGTGCTCATCGTGCTGATCACCATCGTCGCGCTGATGGTGCTCTCCGAGCTCGGCGTCAACATCGCGCCGCTCCTGGCCGGCGCCGGCGTGGTCGGCCTCGCCATCGGCTTCGGCTCGCAGGCGCTCGTCAAGGATGTCATCACCGGCCTCTTCATTCTGCTCGAGGACACGCTCGCGGTGGGCGAGGTCGTCGATGTCGGCAAGAACCATATCGGCCAGGTCGAGGCGATCTCGATCCGCACCATCAAGCTGCGCGACATGTCGGGCACGGTGCACACCGTCCCGTTCAGCGAAGTCTCGACGGTGCGCAACATGACCCGCGACTATTCCTATTTCGTCGCCGATGTCGGCGTCCTCTATCGCGAGGACCCCGACCGCGTCGTCGCCGTGCTGCGCGATGTCGCCGGCGAGCTCGCCAAGGACCCGGCTTGGACGCCCTTCATCGTCGAGCCGCTCGAAGTGGTCGGCGTCGACCGCTTCACCGACAGCGCCGTGGTCATCCGCGTGCGGCTCAAGACCCTGCCGCTGAAGCAGTGGCCGGTCGGGCGCGAGTTCAATCGCCGCATGAAGAAGGCCTTCGATGCGCAAGGCATCGAGATGCCGGCGGCCAACCAGACCCATTATCTCCCCGACGGCGAGCCCGGGGGCGCCGGCGCGACACACGGACCCGAGCCGGTCACGGTGGCGAAGTAGCCGAGCTCACTCCTCCGTCTCGCCGCGAGCGAGCGCCTCGGCTGCCTCGGCATCGGCTGCGGCGAGCACGCGCCGCGCCACGTCGAGGCTGAAGCCGGCGCGGGCGAGTGTCGCGAGGTCCTTCTGGCGATGCGCCGCGCGCGCCTCTTTCGGTCGATAAGGGCCGAGGCGGCGGCGCCGCGCCAGCGCGCAGGCGGCGTCCATTTCGCCGCCGCCTTGCTCCTCGTCGAGCCGCTCGAGCGTGGTGTCGATGAGGTCAGCATCGACGCCTTTCACCTTGAGCTTGCCGCGGATGCCGAAGCGCGACGTGCCGCGCCGGCGCAGGCTCGCCGCCTGCTGCGCCGCATAGCCGGCATCGTCGAGCAACCCCGACCGGAGATAGCGCGCGATGAGGTCGTCGACCATGCGCGCGCCTTCGGCTGGATCGGTGCCATGCGCGTGCGCCGAGCGCGCCACCTTGCGCATCAGGACGCGCCTGAGATTGGCGCTCGAGCTGGCGAAGCGCTCGAGATAAAAGAGCGCCGCATTCTCGAGATAGGACGCCGTCACCCGCCGCGGCCCGCGCCGACGCCGCGGCGACGCCTTCGCCTCGCTTGTGCGCGCTTCGTTGTCCATGATCTGCATTCTACTGCCGGCCCTACGCTGCGAACACCCCTCACCCCCGTCCTTCTCTCCATGGGACGAGGGGAGAGGGTGATGCTACCGGGGCCTTGCTTGCGCACCGCCGCGGCGCGTAAGATCGGCGGAGGCAGGGGGAAAATCGTCTTGATCTCTGAGCTCGCGCCCCGGATCCGCCGCTTCGGCGCCGTCAACTGGCTGGGGTTCTGGACGCTCTATGTGCGCGAGGTGCGCCGCTTCCTCAAGGTGTCGATGCAGACCGTCGCCGCGCCCGTGGTGACGACCTTGCTGTTCTTGGCGGTGTTCCTCCTCGCGCT
>DASVOY010000845.1:0-2172 GCA_036383115.1 Allostellaceae bacterium | reverse complement strand
CATCGCGATCAGGTCCGTAAAGCCGATGCGCGGCCGCCAGCCGAGAACCTGCCGCGCTTTGCTCGCATCGCCCAATAGCAGATCGACCTCGGTCGGGCGCTTGTAGCGGTCGTCGATCTCGACATGGCGCTGCCAGTCGAGGTCGACCTCGGCGAAGGCGCGCTCGACCAGCTCGCGCACGCTGTGCGTCTCGCCGGTGGCCACGACATAGTCGTCGGGCTTCTCCTGCTGCAGCATCAGCCACATCGCCTCGACATAGTCGCCGGCGAAGCCCCAGTCCCGCTTGGCCTCGAGATTGCCGAGATAGAGCTTCTGCTGCAGCCCTTCCTTGATGCGCGCGGCGGCACGCGTGACCTTGCGCGTGACAAAGGTCTCGCCGCGCCGCGGGCTCTCGTGATTGAACAGGATGCCGTTGCAGATGAACATGCCATAGGCCTCGCGGTAATTGATCGCGTACCAATGGGCCGCGACCTTGCTCACGGCGTAAGGCGAGCGCGGATAGAACGGCGTGCGCTCGCTCTGCGGCGCCGGCGCGGCGCCGTACATCTCCGACGAGCCCGCCTGGTAGCAGCGCACCTCCTCGCCGCCATGCGCGATGTAGTCGCGCAGGGCATCGAGCAGCCGGAGCGTGCCCATGCCGACGACATCGGCGGTGTATTCCGGCACCTCGAACGACACCTTCACATGGCTCTGGGCCGCGAGGTTGTAGACCTCGTCGGGCCGCACCTTCTCCAGCACGCGGCGCAGCGCCGTGCCATCCGAGAGGTCGCCGTAATGCAGCGTCATGTTGGCGCCGGGCAGGTGCGGGTCGTGATAGAGATGGTCGATGCGGTCGGTGTTGAAGAGGCTCGCCCGGCGCAGCAGCCCATGCACCTCGTAGCCCTTGCCGAGCAAGAATTCGGTGAGATAGGCGCCGTCCTGCCCGGTCACTCCCGTGATCAATGCGCGTTTCGCCATGCCGGCCCCTTGCTTGCCCTCGCGCTATGATACACCAAATGCCGGCCGCGCGCCGATGTCACCGGGAGGGCACGCCGAGGAACGGGCCGATCGCCGCGAGAAAGGCATCCGGCTGCTCGAGCGGCGGGCAATGGCCACAGCGCGGCAACATGACGAAGCGCGCCCCTTTTATCCGTTCGGCCAGCTCGCGCGCAAGGTCGAGCGGCGTCGCGGCGTCGAGCTCGCCCACCACCACCAGCGTCGGGTTGGCGATGGCCGGCAGCGCGGCGCGGAGATCGACCAGCTCGAGCGCGCGGCATGCGGCGACGAAGGAAGCGGGGTCGAAGCGCATCAGCACGGCGCGCCGCTCCGCCACCGCCTCGGGGTGCGCGGCAAGATAGGCGTCGTGGAAGATGCGGCGCGCAGCGATCTCGGCGACCGCGCCCATGCCGCCCGACGCGACCTTATCCGCCATGGCCGAGAAGGCCGCCTTCGCCATCGGCGGGAAGCCTGCCGCGGTATCGACGAGCAGCAGGCGCTCGAAGAGCGCTCCGTGACGCGCGGCCAGCGCCACCGCGACGAAGCCGCCGAAGCCGTTGCCGAGCACGGTGCTTCCCGGTCCGAGCCGGAGCGCGCTGAGCGCGTCGGCGACGCGGTCGGCATAGTCCTCGACCTTGGGCCCGGCCTTGGTCGACCCGTCGAATCCCGGCAGCGCCACGAGATGGACGCGGCGGTGGCGCGACAGGGCCGGCACGACGCGCTCGAAGGCGGAGCGGTCGATGAGCAGCGAATGCAGCAGCACCAGGTCCGGCCCCTCGCCGGCCGAGACCACATCGATGACGCCGCCGGGAACCTCGATCCGTGCCATTCCCGCCTTCCGACTTCGGAAAGGAGTAATTAAAAGTTAGGAGTTAGCCTAGCATCCAACGGCGCTGTCGCAGCGTCAAGGTGGCCGGCTTTGCGCATCGTTGCGGCCATTGCGCGCATCGGCTAGGGGCAGGTCCCCGCGAGAGGGAAGGCATCCGCGTGCAGAACAAGGCAAGATCGATCGACCCGGCAGCGATGGCCGCCCTGGCGCGGACGCCCGAGCTCACCCTCGTGGTCCCGACCTTGAACGAGCGGGGCAACATCGAGCCGTTCCTGGAGCTGGTCGGCTCGGTGCTGGAGGGCGTGGCCTGGGAGGTGATCTTCGTCGACGACGATTCGCGCGACGGCACCGCCGATGCCGTGCGCGCG
>DASVOY010000844.1:0-7146 GCA_036383115.1 Allostellaceae bacterium | reverse complement strand
GACGCGCTCGCGGCGGAGAAGGTGCAGGCGGCCGCGGTTGGCTTCCTGCACAGCTTCACCAATCCTGCGCATGAGCGCCGCGTCGGCGAGATGCTGGCGCAGCGCCTTCCCGAAGTCGCGGTGACGCTCTCCTCGGAGGTGTCGCCGGAGATGCGCGAATACGAGCGCTTCTCGACCGCCTGCGCCAACGCCTATGTCCAGCCGCTGATGGGCCGCTATCTCGCCCAGCTCCAGCGCGACCTCGCCGCGGCGGGCTTTGCCTGCCCGCTCTTCCTGATGATGTCGGGCGGCGGCGTCACCACGGTCGAGACGGCGATCCGCTTCCCGGTGCGGCTCGTCGAATCGGGGCCGGCGGGCGGCGCCATCTTCTCGAGCCATGTTGCGCGGCAATGCGGGTTGGCGCAGGTGCTGTCCTTCGACATGGGCGGAACGACAGCCAAGATCTGCCTCATCGACGAGGCCAAGCCGCAGACCAGCCGCGTCTTCGAGGTGGCGCGCATCTACCGCTTCAAGAAGGGCAGCGGGCTGCCGCTGCGCATCCCCGTCATCGAGATGGTCGAGATCGGCGCCGGCGGCGGCTCGATCGCGCGCATCGATGCGCTCTCGCGCATCAGCGTCGGCCCGGACAGCGCCGGCTCCGAGCCCGGGCCCGTCTGCTACGGCCGCGGCGGCGGCGAGCCCACCGTCACCGACGCCGACCTCGTCCTCGGGCGCATCGATCCCGCGACCTTCTCGGGCGGGCGGCTGCCGCTCGACCGCGCCGCCGCTGGCGCAGCGGTGGAACGCACCATCGGCGACCGGCTGCAGCTTTCCGCCGAGCTGGCCGCGCTGGGCATCAGTGAGATGGTCGACGAGAACATGGCCAACGCCGCCCGCGTCCACGCCATCGAGAGCGGCAAGGACGCGCGCACGCGGACACTCATCGCCTTCGGCGGCGCGGCGCCCCTGCACGCCACGCGCGTCGCCGAGAAGCTCGGCATCGACCGCGTGCTCGTCCCCGCCAATGCCGGCGTCGGCTCGGCCGTCGGCTTCCTGCGCGCGCCCGTCGCCTACGAGATCGTGCGCAGCCATCTGCAGCGCCTCGGCAGCTTCGATGCGGCGGCTGCCAATCGGTTGCTCGGCGAGATGCGCGCCGAGGCCGAGGCGATCGTGCGCCAGGGCGCCGGCGACGCGCCGCTCGGCGAGGAGCGCTTCGCCTTCATGCGCTATCGCGGCCAGGGCCACGAGATCGCCGTGCCCTTGCCGGTGCGTCGCTACAGCGAGGCCGACGCGGCGGGCCTGCTCGCCGCCTTCGAGGACGCCTATCGCCGGCTCTACAGCCGCGCCATTCCCGGCGTCGAGGCGGAGATCCTGAGCTGGGTCGTGGTGGTAAGCGCGCCGCCGCCCGCCTTCGCCGAAGGGGCCCAACCCGAGGCATCCTACATACCGCCGCCGAAGAGTCGCCGCGCCATTTTCGATCCCGCCAGTGGCGAGGCGGTCGAGGTGCCGATCTATTGGCGGCCCGAGCTTCGGCCCGGCGCGTGCATCGCCGGCCCCGCCGTCATCGCCGAGAACGAGACCTCGACCGTGGTGAGCCGCCTCTTCGACGCGCGGATCGACGGATTCGGGTATATTCATCTGATGCGGCGGGGTGACGGGCGATGATCGTACCGCTGCCCTACTCATCCTTCGAGACGCTGTGCTTTGCACCGCTCCTCAGGATGAGGTCCAATATTTGCTCCTCATGGTGAGGAGGCCGCACAGCGGCCGTCTCGAACCATGAATGGGGCAGCCGCTCGATAGCAGAGGGGAGCGAGGACCATGCTCGACCGGTCGAATGCCGCCCTGTCGCAGATCCACGCGCAGATTATGTGGAGCCGGCTCATCGCCGTGGTCGAGGAGCAGGCGCAGACGCTCGTGCGCACGGCGTTCTCGACCTCGGTGCGCGAGGCGGGCGATCTCTCTGCCGGCGTCTTCGATGCGGAGGGACGCATGCTGGCGCAAGCCGTCACCGGCACGCCCGGTCACGTCAATTCCATGGCGAACGCGGTGAAGCATTTCCTCGCCGCCTACCCGCTCGACAGGATGGCGCCGGGCGACCATTACATCACCAATGATCCCTGGCTCACCTGCGGGCACCTCCACGACTTCACGGTGGTCAGCCCGACCTTCCTCGACGGCAAGCCGGTCGGGCTCTTCGCCGCCACCGTCCATGTCGTCGACATCGGCGGCCTGGGCATGGGACCGGACGGCAGGCAGGTCTTCGAGGAAGGCCTCGCCGTGCCGATCATGCCGCTCGCGAAGGGCGGCAAGATGAACGAGGACCTGCTCGCCATCCTGCGCGCCAATGTGCGGGAACCCTTGCAGGTCGAGGGCGACATCTACGCGCTCGCGGCCTGCAACGACGAGGGCAGCCGGCGCCTCGTCGAGATGATGCGCGAGTTCGAGATCAACCATCTCGAGACGCTTGGCAACACCATCATCGAAAGCTCGCGGCAAGCCACGATCGAGGCGATCCGCAAACTGCCCAAGGGCACTTGGCGCAACAGCGTTCGCATGGACGGCTACGACAAGCCGCTGCTCCTCAATGCGGCGTTGACGATCGGCGACGACGGCATCCATGTCGACTATGACGGCACCTCGCCGGCGAGCGCCTATGGCATCAACGTCGTCTACAATTACTGCCTCGCCTACACCGCCTTCGGCGTCAAATGCCTGGTGGCGCCGGAGGTGCCGAACAATGCGGGCTCGCTCGCGCCCATCACCGTGAGCGCGCCCGAGGGTTGCGTGCTCAACGTGCAGCGGCCCTGGGCGGTGGCGGCGCGGCACACGGTCGGCCACATGCTGCCCGACGTGGTCTTCGGCTGCCTGCATCAGGTGCTGCCGGGCGGTGTGCCGGCGGAAGGCGCCTCCTCGCTGTGGAACCCGCAGATCTATGGCGGCGGCTCGATGGTCGACGAGGTCGAGGACGGCACCGACGCCAACGCGCTGGCGCAATTCAGCACCGTCATCTTCCATTGCGGCGGCGCCGGCGCGCGTCCGACCAAGGACGGGCTCAGCGTCACCGCCTTTCCGAGCGGCGTGCGCACCATCCCGATCGAGGCGACCGAGAGCGTGGCGCCGGTGATCTTCCGCCGCCGCGAGTTCCGCGAGGGCTCCGGCGGCGCCGGCAAGCACCGGGGCGGGCTCGGCCAGGTGATCGAGCTTGGCGGGGCCGATGGCGCACCGATCAGCCTGCTGTGCAATTTCGAGCGCATCGGCAATCCCGCGCGCGGCCGCGACGGCGGTGGACCAGGCGCGCCGGGACGTGTCTCGCTCGCCTCCGGCCGGCCGATCCGGCCCAAGGGCCGCCAGACCGTGCCGCCCCGCGATATCGCCCGGCTCGAGCTTCCCGGCGGCGGCGGTTTCGGCGATCCGCGGCGGCGCGATCCCGAGCTAGTCGCGGCTGACGTCCTCGACGGCCTCATCACGCGCGAAGCGGCCGAGCGCGACTATGGCGTGGCGCTCACCCCGGATGGGCGAGTCGATCCTGCCGCCACCGCCCGTCTGCGCGCGGGGTGAGCCGCAGCGGGCGATTTTGGCCGCGACTCCCCGGCTTTTCCGAGTCTAGTATCTCTGCGCCAACAAGGCGGCGCAGCGACGCCGTCGCCGAAAAAAGCGCGGAGGAAGTCTCATGAACAAGCTGACCTGGATCATCGGCGCCGTGCTGGCGGCCGCCTTTGCCGTACCAGCCTTGGCCGCCGACCCGGTCAAGATCGGCGTGATCTTCCCGCTCTCCGGCAATGCCGGCGCGGCCGGCACCTCGGCCAAGGATGCGGTCGAGCTCGCCGCCGAGATCGTCAACACCGCGCATCCCGAACTGAAGGGGCTGCCGCTCGCCGAGACGGCGGGGCTGCCCAATCTCGGCGGCGCCAAGATCGAGCTCGTCGCCGCCGACCACCAGGGCAATCCCGCCACCGGGCAGCAGCAGACCTTGCGCCTCATCACCCAGGAAAAGGTGGTGGCGATGCTCGGCGCCTATCAGTCCTCGGTGACCTCGACCGCGACGCAGGTGTCCGAGCGCTACGGCATTCCCTGGGTGGTCGGCGACAGCGTGGCGGCGGACATCACCGGCCGCGGCTTCAAATGGGTCTTCCGCGTGACGCCGGTCGCCTCGGACTTCGCCAACAACTACATGCAATTCCTCAACGACATGAAGAGAGCCGGGCACAAGGTCGAGAGCATGGCCATCGTCAACGAGAACACCGATTACGGCACCTCGGTCGCGGGCACGGTCAAGGACTCCGCGGCGAAGTCGGGTTTCGTGCTTGCCGCCCAGATTCCCTACGCCGCCAATTCGAGCGATGTCTCGGCGCAGGTGCTGCAGCTGAAGGAGAAGAAGCCCGACGCGGTGATCTTCATCAGCTATACCGCGGACAGTATTCTCTACATGAAGACGATGAAGAACCTGGACTACGTCCCGGCGATGATCATCGGCGACGATTCGGGATTCTCCGATCCGTCTTTCATCCCGGCGGTCAGCGACATCGCCCAGGGCGTCATGAACCGCAGCGCCTGGGACATCGGCAAGCCCGGCAGCAACACCTACAGGATCAACGAGATGTTCAAGAAGAAGACCGGCCGCGACCTCGACGACACCAGCGGCCGCGACATGCAGGCGTTCTTCGTGCTCGCCGACGCCATCAACCGTGCGGGCTCGACCGACCCGGCCAAGATCCAGAAGGCGCTGCAAGAGACCAACCTCAAGCCCGATCAGCTGATGATGGGCTATCGCGGCGTCAAGTTCGACCAGACCGGCCAGAACACCGAGGCTGCGACCTATCTGATTCAGCTGCAGGGCAAGGAATACAAGTCCGTATGGCCGGACAAATCCGCCACCGCCAAGCTCGAATGGCCGATGAAAGGGTGGCGGCAGTAACCGCGCTCGCGCGGCGGAGGGGGAGGATCACATGAAGAACGCAACGCGCCTGCTGAGTGCGGTGCTGCTCGCGGCGCTCGCCGCCGCGCCGGCACGCGCCGCCGATACCGTCAAGATCGGCACGCTCTATCCGCTGACCGGCAATTCCGCGCCGGCGGGGCAGGCGGCGAAGGCGGCGATCGAGCTCGGCCAGGAGATCGTCAACGGCGCGCATCCCGAGCTCAAGCCGCTGCCGCTCGCCGAGAGCGCCGGCCTGCCCAATCTCGGCGGCGCCAAGATCGAGGTCATCCATGTCGACCATCAGGGCGATCCCTCGGTCGGGCAGCAGCAGGCCTTGCGCCTCATCACCCAGGAGCGCGTGGCCGCGCTGCTCGGCGTCTATCACTCCTCGGTGGCGCTGACGGCGACAGCGGTGGCCGAGCGCTACGGCGTTCCCTTCGTCGTCGGCGACAGCGTCGCCGCCAACATCACGCAGCGCGGCTTCAAATGGACGTTCCGCGTCACACCCATCGCCACCGACTTCGCCAAGGCCTATACCGATTTCCTCGCCGAGATGAAGAAGGCCGGCAAGAAGGTCGACAGCATCGCCGTGCTCAACGAGAACACGGATTACGGCACCTCGGTCGGCGGCAACATCGTCGAGGCCGCGCGGAAGAGCGGCTTCGAGGTGCTGCAGATCGTCTACAACGCCAAGTCCACCGACGTCTCGCCGCAGGTGCTGCAGCTGAAGGAGAAGAAGCCGGATGTCGCCGTCTTCGTCGGCTACACCGCCGACGAGATCCTCTACATGAAGACGCTCAGGGATCTCGACTACCTGCCGCCCATGATCATCGGCGACGACGCGGGCTTCTCCGATCCATCCTTCATCCCGGCGGTGGGCGACATCACGCAAGGCTGCATCAACCGCAGCGCCTGGGACATCGGCAAGCCCGGCAGCGTCACCTATAAGATCAACGAGATGTACAAGGCGAAGACCGGCCGCGACATGGACGACACCAGCGGCCGCTGGATGCAGGCCTTCTTCGTGCTCGCCGACGCCATCAACCGCGCCGGGTCGACCGACCCGGCCAAGATCCAGAAGGCACTGCAAGAGACGAACCTCAAGCCCGACCAGCTGATGATGGGCTATCGCGGCGTCAAGTTCGACGAGACCGGCCAGAACACGCTCGCGGCGACCTATCTCATCCAGCTCCAGGGCAAGGGCTACAACGCCGTCTGGCCCAAGGAGCGCGCGACGGCGGCGCTGCAATGGCCGATGACGGGGTGGAGGCGGTAGCGGTCCGGGCGCGAGCGCGCGCATGATCCTGCTCCAGGTCATCGCCGGCGGTCTGCTCATCGGTGCGGTCTATGCGCTGTTCTCATCCGGCCTCACGCTGATCTGGGGGATGATGAACTTCATCAACTTCGCCCATGGCGAGTTCGTCATGCTCGGCATGTATGTGGCCTTGCTGACGGTGCTGTGGATCGGCGGCGGGCCCGGCGTGTTCGGCGTTGCCGCCGCGCTCGGCCTGTTCCTCTTGGGCGTGCTGATCTATTTCGGCCTGATCAAGCAGGTGATGCGCGGACCCATGCTGGCGCAGATTCTCTCGACATTCGGGCTCGCCCTGCTGCTGCGCTACGCCGCATTCTGGATCTTCTCGCCCAATTTCGTGACGCTGCCGGCGACGTCGCTCGCCGGCACGGTCAATCTCGGCGGCATTCTGCTGAGCGTGTCGCAGCTCGTGGCCGGGATCGTCGCGGGCGCGCTCACCTTGGGCATGCATCTCCTGCTGACGCGCACCGATCTCGGCAGCCGCCTCCTCGCCGTTGCCGAGGACCGCAGCGCCGCCATGCTCATGGGCATCCGCCCCGACCGCATGCAGGCGCTCGCCTGGGGTCTCTCCGCCGCCAGCGCGGGGATCGCCGGCGCGCTGATGGCGATCTCGTTCCCATTCTCGCCGGCGGTGGGCGAGACCTTCGCCCTCACCGCCTTCGTGGTGGTGACCCTGGGCGGCTTCGGCAGCGTGCCGGGCGCACTGCTGGCGGGGCTGATGGTCGGCCTCATCCAGTCGCTCTCGGCCTATTACCTCGGGCCGATCTACAAGGACGTCGTCGTCTACGGGCTCTTCGTTGCGCTGCTGTGGCTCAGGCCGCAGGGGCTGCTGGGGACAGCATGACGCGCGGGGCCTGGATCGCACTCGCGGCGGCGCTTCTGCTCTTCCCCTGGCTCGTCGCCGGCAGCAACAGCGCCGCCTTCCTCCAGGACATGA
>DASVOY010000843.1:0-1588 GCA_036383115.1 Allostellaceae bacterium | reverse complement strand
TCGGGCCGATCTACAAGGACGTCGTCGTCTACGGCCTCTTCGTCGCCCTGCTGTGGCTCAGGCCGCAGGGCCTGCTGGGAACGGCATGACGCGCTGGGCCTGGATCGCGCTCGCGGCGGCGCTGCTGCTCTTCCCCTGGCTCGTCGCCGGCAGCAACAGCGCCGCCTTCCTGCAGGACATGGGCGCGCTCGTGCTGCTGGCGGCGATCGGCGCGTCGGCGTGGAACATCATCGGCGGCTATGCCGGGCAGATCTCGGTCGGCCACGCCATGTTCTTCGGAGCCGGCGCCTATCTGCCGCTGCTCGTCTATCAGCAATGGCATCTGCCGCCGCTCCTGGGCGTGCCGCTCGGCATCGGCGTGAGCCTCGTCTTGGCGCTCGCGGTGGGCTTGCCGACCTTCCGTCTGCAGGGCCACTACTTCAGCATGGCGACGATCGCGGTGGCGGAGCTCATCCGCATCGTGGTCAGCAACTGGGATTTCGCCGGCGCGGCGATCGGGCTGCAGGGGCCGGCGATGTCGCAGCACTGGTGGGACCTCACCTTCCGCAGCGCCGTGCCCTACTACTACATCTTCCTCGCCGTGCTGGTGCTGGTGCTGGCCGTCACCTGGCAGATGCGGCGCAGCCGCCTCGGCTATTACTTGCGGGCTGTGCGCGCCGGCGAGCGGGCCAGCCGAAGCCTGGGCGTACCGGTACGACGCTACAAGCTCTACGCTCTCTTGCTCAGCGCCAGCTTCACGTCGATGGCGGGATCGCTCTATGCGCTCAAGACCGGCTTCGTCGATCCCGAGAGCGGCCTCGGCATCCTGGTCTCGGTGCAGATGATCATCACCGCGGCGCTCGGCGGCGCCGGCACGCTCCTGGGCCCGCTCCTTGGTGCCGCCATCCTCGTCCCGCTGCAGACCGCGACCAACACCTGGTTCGGCGGCGGCGGCTCCGGCCTCACCTACATCATCTATGGTGGGATCATCGTGCTGATCGCGCGCTTCGAGCCAGGCGGGCTGCTCGAGCTGTGGCACCGCCTGGTGACGCTGCCGCTCGCGCGGCGCCGCGAGGGAAGCCGTGCTGCTTAGCGCCGAGAAGGTCACCAAATCCTTCGGCAGCTTCAAGGCCGTGGCCGGCGCCGACCTTCACGTCGAGGCCGGCGAGATTGTCGGCCTCATCGGCCCCAACGGTGCCGGCAAGTCGACCTTCTTCAACTGCATCGCCGGCGATCTGCGCCCCAACCAGGGCCGCATCGTCTTCGACGGCGTCGACGTCACCGACGCACCGGCCGAGGCGCATGCGCGGCTCGGCATCGGCCGCACCTTCCAGGTGCCGGCGACCTTCGAGGACATGACCATCCTCGAGAACGTCATGGTCGGCGCCTTCCTGCGCCACCCCCAGCGCGGCGCGGCGCGCCAGCGCGCGCTCGATGTCATCGAGATGACCGGCCTCGGCGCCCAGGCGCAGCAGCGCGCGCGCAGCCTCGGCACGCCCGGGCGCAAGCGGCTCGAGATCGCCCGCGTGCTCGCGACCAGGCCGAAGCTCATGCTGCTCGACGAGGCGCTCGCGGGGCTGACGCCGAGCGAGATCCAGCGCGCGATGGA
>DASVOY010000842.1:0-3395 GCA_036383115.1 Allostellaceae bacterium | reverse complement strand
GGGCGATGTCGGCGCCCGCGACCTGATCGCCGCCCATCCGGAACTCGTCGCCGAGGTCGAGATGGAAGGTGATGGCGTGCTCACCGATATCGATACGCCGCAAGCACTGGCGCGCCTCGCCGGAACGGCGAAGATAGAAGCCTGAAAAACGCGGAATAAACCCGCTTCTGCCCCGTTGTCGGGAAAATCGGTAAAAAAACCCCGAAGGAGGCAGTTATGAGTTCGCTGGTCGGCGCCGTGACGCTGGCAAGTACCATGTTCGGCCTGTTGCTGGGCCAGATCACCGCCGGCACCGAGTTTGCCGGGGTGGTCATCGCCTCGCTGGTGTTGATGACGTTGCGCGCCTGAGGTGCCGGACGTCTCAGCCCGGCATCAACCGCAGAGGCCCGACCTCGTATCGGCCGATCGCCGGATCGACGATGGCGACGACGAACGTATAGCCTTGCCAATCGCGCTCGTGGCCCCAGTACGGGTCCGAAATGATCTTGACGTAGGTCGTGCTGCCGGGCTCGACGGCCACCGTCTTGAATTGATTGGGGTAAAGCTTCTCGCTCCGGACCACGATGTGGTAGGTGTCAGGGGGTAGGTCGCGATAGAAGACCGCGCCTGGGCCCAAATCGCCGACCGCCACGTCGTTAAGCCATACTCTTGTCCACAACAGCCCATCATAGGGGTTGCTGCCGCTACGGTAGAATATGAGCCGCGCCTTGGTCGGCGCGACGGCCGGCAAGGCGAGCTGTTGTTGCGGCGCGGTGTCGCACCCGGCAACCAGCGCGGCCACCACCAGAACGAGCAGAAGCAGACGCCTTTTCATCGGATCCCCGTCATTGCTGTCGTTTTGCGCTTAGCGGCGCGGGCTGCCAATAATCTTGGCGGTTGCGCCATTTCATTTGTGGTTGAATTGCAAAATCAATCTTTAACTCGCTGGAAGAATTGGCCCTTTCGAAAAACCGCCGGAAACTTTTTCTAAACTTTTATGACTGAATCCTATCGCCGTCCTTTGCGGTATAGAGACGGGCGATGGTTTACAGCAAATTTCGGCTCGGCGTTTTCCTAGCTTTTTCAGCTCTCCTCCTCGGCCCGGCACCGGCTCGGGCGCAGCTCTGGCTCGATCCGGCTTTTCCCAACCGCCCGATGCTCGGCCCGGCCCAGGCGGCCGGCGCCGTGATCTGGAGTCATGGCCGCTCGGTCGATTCCGAGGATTCCCAGGCACCGATACCGCCCTACATGGCCGGACTGCGCGACGGCCACTGGGACACATTCCGCTTCAACCGCATGCGCGCGAGCGACACCCTCACGGCGAGCGCCCATGGCCTGGCGGAAGAGGTGCATCGGCTCAAGCAGCAGGGCTATCGTCAAGTGGCGCTCGCCGGCCAGTCCTTCGGCGCGTTCCTGTCGCTGATGGCGGCCGATGCCAGCGACGAGGTCGACGCCGTGGTCGCCACCGCCCCTGCCGCCTATGGCAGCTTCTCCGAGTTCTACGACAGCTGGCGCAGCAACGCGACTAGGCTCTACCCACTGCTCGAGCAGGTGCGGCGCGCCCGCGTCATGGTGTTCTATTTCCACGGCGACGATTTCGATCCCGGCGGGCGCGGTGACCGCTCACGCGAAATCCTCGCGGCGCACAGGCTGCCCTATGTCGTCGTCGACCAGCCGGCGCAGCTCACCACTCACTGGGCCGCGGCCACGCCGCAATTTGCCCGACTGTTCGGCGGCTGCATCCTGGGATTCATCGGCGCAGCGCACGTCACCGACGGTGCCCGTTGCGAGGGCGATACCTTCTGGGCCGGCGCGCCGCAGGCGGGGCCGATCCAGCCGGCCGCGGCGGCGACGGCCTCGGTCCAGGGCACGGCGGCGCAGCGCACCGACCGGCACTGATCATCGGCTAGGCGCGTCCAGAGGCGCGCCTAGTAATCCGCCTTGTCGTCGACGGCGTGACCGCGCTTCGGCACCAGGACCTGACGCTCGAAGCTCATGAACACCGTGCCGTCCGCCTTCTTGCCGAGGGTGCGCACGGTGACGATGCCCTGGGTCGGGCGGGAGCGCGACTCGCGCTTCGACAGCACCTCGGTCTCGCCATAGACGGTGTCGCCGGCAAAGACCGGGGCGGTGAGCTTGACGTCGGTCCAGCCGAGGTTGGCGATCGCCTTCTGGCTCACATCCGACACGCTCATGCCGGTGATCACGGCGAGCAGGAAGGTGCTGTTGACCAGCGGCTGGCCGAACTCCGATTTGGCGGCGTAGGCGCGGTCGAAATGGATCGGGTGCTGGTTCATCGTCAGCAGGGTGAAATGGATGTTGTCGGTCTCGGTGATGGTGCGCCCCGGGCGGTGCTCGTAGACGTCGCCCACGGCGAAGTCCTCGAAATAGCGGCCGTAGCTCTCGCGGTAGCGCTGCTTGCCGACCTCTCGCCTCTCGACCGTCATGGCGTCCGTCCCCGTTGCCGACCACCGCCGATGATAGGGCGGCGGCTCAGCGGTGGAAATCGAAAGCGTTGCGGAGGTCGCCCGCGTTGGTATCGCGCTCGCCGAGCGGCGCCAGCGCGAACCGCGTCTCGATGAGCTTCAGGATCGAGGTGGTGTCGTAAACGGTGTGGTCGACGAAGTGCCGCTTGGCGAAGGGCGAGATGATCACCGTCGGCACCCGCATGCCCGGCCCCCAGCGGTCGCGCCTGGGCGGCGGCACGTGGTCCCAGAAGCCGCCATTCTCGTCATAGGTGACGATGATCGCCGTGCTGCGCCACAGCCGGCCCTTGCGGATCTTCTCGACGACGTCGTGCAGATGCCGGTCGCCCGCGAGCGTGTCGGCATAGCCGGGATGCTCGTTGAGCTCGCCGATCGGCTTCCAGAAGACGACCGCGGGCAGCACGCCCCGATCGATGTCGGCGAGGAGATCGGCCTCGTCCTTGAGATGCTCCTGCCGCGCCGCGGTGCCGTCGCCGTATTTCTCGAAATAGGCGAAGGGCTGGTGGTGGTACTGGAAAACGGCGTCCGGCTTGCCGGCGAGCGCGTCATTCCAGCCGCCGGAGTACCATGCCCAGGAGATGCCCTTCTCCGAGAGCGCGTCGCCGATGGTGCGCTGCGTCTGCGGCGGCACGAGCTGCGCCGGGTCGGCTTTCGCCGGATGCGGCATATAGACCGAGAACAGCGTGTTGACCGCATAGCCGTCGGGCGTCACGGCGCCGTCCTTGACGAGATTCCCGCTGCCATCGAGCTGCGCGCGCAGCTTTTCCGGCGCATCGTCGAAACGCGGCATACAGGCGCAGACCGTCCAGAAATGATTGAGGAAGGAACCGCCCAAGGCGGCATGGAAGAAATGATCGGCGAGCGTGAATTGCTGCGCATACTTCCACAGCGCGAGCTTGCCCCCGTCCTGGTAGCCCATCACCAGCCCGC
>DASVOY010000841.1:0-2560 GCA_036383115.1 Allostellaceae bacterium | reverse complement strand
ATCTTGGCATGCCGCTCGACCTCAGCGAGCTCGACGGCGAGAACCTCGAATACTTCCGCCATTGCGCCGCGCATGACTTCCGCCTCCAGGCCTGCACCGCCTGCGGCCTTTTGCGCTATCCGCCGACGACGGCGTGTCCCTGGTGCGCCGATCCGGGGGCGCGCTGGACGCCGGTCGAAGGCCGCGGCGCCGTTCATTCCTACACGGAGGTCCATCACGCCATCCAGCCGGCGTTTCGCGATCATGTTCCCTATCTCGTGCTGCTGGTCGACCTCGACACGCAGAAGGGCGTTCCCAGCGCAGACGAGGCGCTGCGGGTGGTCGGCAATCTGGCGACGCCGGATGGCGCGTTGGCACCGCCGGACATGGTGCGCAGGGTTGGCATCGGCACGCGCGTCCGCATGGTGTTCAGCGACATCGCGCCCGGCCTCGCCCTGCCGCAGTGGACGCTCGACGAGGCCGCGCAACAGCCGGCCATGGCTTGGCGCTATCCGCAGGAGTAGTGTCTCGGCGCCCGTTGCCGGCGGTGCCGGACTGGCCTTACTCTGGGCGCCAGAGCGCCCAGAAGCGGCGCGGGGAGGGGAGGGCAAGAATGGCGACGATCAAGGTCACGGATATCGCCTATGCGCGGCTGCGCGCGCCGGACCTCGATGTCATGGAGGAGTTCCTCACCCATTTTGGGCTGGTCAAGGCGGCGCGGACCCCGACCGCTCTCTATATGCGCGGCACGGATCCCGTCCACCACCTCCATGTCACCGAGAAGGGCGAGCCGAGCTTCGTGGGCTTCGCTTGGTATGCCGCGAGCGAGGAGGATCTGAAGCGGGTCGCCAAGGCGCCCGGTGCCTCCGGTGTCGAAGCGATCGACGAGCCCGGCGGCGGCAAGCGCGTGCGGCTCAGGGAGCCTAACGGCTACCAGATCGAGGTCGTCCACGGCATCGAGAGCCTCGCGCCCATCGCCGTCCAGCGCCAGGCCGTCAACAACGGCGCCGAGATGCTGCGGCGCAAGGGCGAGCTCTACCGGCTGCACGCCGGCCCCTCGCGGGTGAAGCGCATCGGCCACGGCGTGCTCGCCACGCCCAAGCTGCGCGAGACCGTTCGGTGGTTCCGCGACACGCTCGGCCTCGTCTGCTCGGACGATCTCTATGCCGGCAGCAAGGACAATCTCATCGGCTCGTTCAACCGCGTCGACCGCGGCGACGAGTATGTCGATCACCACGTCTTCTTCTGTCTGATGCATGACCGGCCGGGGCTCAATCACGTCTCCTTCGAGGTCCAGGACATGGATGATGTGTTCGTTGGCCACCAGTACCTGAAGCACCTGGGCAAGTACGAGCACATGTGGGGGATCGGCCGGCACCTCCTCGGCAGCAATGTCTACGACTACTGGGCCGATCCCTGGGGCCGCGTCCACGAGCACTGGTCCGACAGCGACCGCCTCAACGCCAGCAGCGGCTCCAACCTGATGCCGGCGGAGGTCGGCCTGACCTCGCAATGGGGCGAGCCGCCGCCGCAGAAGCTGTTGGAGCGCGTCTGCCCGTAGCTCTCGGCAGCACCCGCCGCCCTCCCGCACCTGGAACCCGCGCCAGCGCGGGATGTTGGTTGAATGCCGGCCATGACGCATTCAACCCGCTGCCTTCTGGCTTTGCTCGTCCTTGGTGGTTGCGCTCAGGCGGCGCGGCCGGTGTTCGTTCGCGAGGACGGCGACATGGCGAGATATCCCGCCGATTTCAGCGCGTGCAAAGCCCAGGCGGACCGCCTCTACGACCCGCGCGACCCCGAATTGGCGCATGGCCGCTACGACAGCATCGCCCTCTGCCTGATGGCCCGCGGCTACACCTACGAGCCGCGGATGCGATAGCCGACGCTCAGACCGTGCCCGCCCTCCCGCCGCGGACGCCTTTGCGCCGTCGGCCGGCGCGCCGGCGCTTCTTTCCGCCTTCTGCTGCCGCCTCGCGCCAGGTCAGCGACGCATGGAGCGCCGGCGCCTGCTCCGCGATGAAGCGCCACAGCCGCTCGGCGATCGGCCCGTGCGGCACGTCGCGCCGCCGCGCGGCGACGAGCGTGCCGCTGCCGCCTCGCAGATGCCGGCCGGCGATCGACAGGAGACGGCCGTCGCGCAACTCGTCCTCGATCAGGAAGGTCGGCATGTGGCCCCAGCCCATCCCCTGCAGGATGATCTCCTTCTTCATGAGCTGATCGCTCACCGTCCAGCTGCGGGCGCCTTCGACGAGGTAATAGTCGCGCGGCGGCGAATGCCGCGCCGTGTCGCGGATCACGCATTGCACGTAGCCGCGCATCTGCTCCGGCGTGATGTCGTCGGTGACGGGGAAGGCGAGGAAGCCGGGCGCCACCACCGGGATCACGTGCGCGCTGAAGAGATCGATGAATTCGAGACGCGGGTCGGCCTTGTCGATGTGGTGGATGATGAGCTGCGCATCGCCGTCGAAGAGCCGCTCCCAGGGCCCGGAGATCGCCTCGAAATGGAGGTGCAGGCGCGTGCTGGCACAGGCGTCGAAGAACCGGCGGAGCAGGCCGAGGATCTCCGGCAGGGGGCAGAGGT
>DASVOY010000840.1:0-2299 GCA_036383115.1 Allostellaceae bacterium | reverse complement strand
GGTTTCCCGCCGATGCGATCTGCCGCGACGCGCTGCTGCGCATCGCCCGCGGCGCCGCGCCCCGCCAGCAAAGGTAAGCGGCGCGCGCGAAAAAAGGCCCCGCCGCGAGGGCGGGGCCGAGCGCCGCGGGGAGGGACGCGTCGCTCTTACCAATCGGTGCCGCTGCCGGGATGGTAGATCTCGCGGCCGAGTTGGTCCTGCGGCCCGCCCTGGCCGTTGAGATCGACGAGGCCGCCTGCTTTTGACGCATCCGACGCAACGCCGGAGCGATTCGCCGCGAAAACCGACGAAGCCGCCTTGGCGGCCGCGGTCGCCCGGGCGAGCGGCGTGTCATTGGGGTTGGCATAGCGGGCCGACCGGGCCGACTGCTGCACCACCGCGGGATCGCTGCCAAAGGCGTCATTGGCATAGGCGGATGCTGCGAGGCCGGAGACAGCCGGGATGGCGACGGCGGTGGCGATCGCGGCGGCGCGCGCCAGCGTAGCGATGCGGAGATTCGTGGACATTGTGATACTCCCTTCCGAGTTCTGGTGAGGCGCGGCTGCCGCGCCCTCGACACGCGAAAGGTATGACCCGATCAGGCGTTTGATAACGGAGGCGCAGCTGAAGGGACTATTCATCGCGGCCGAGCAATCCTTCACCACACCGTGCGGCTCAAGGTAAGATCCGAAGACCGCGGCTCGATCGCGGAATGGATGGGGAGGAAGCATGAAAGCCGTCGCACTCGCCGCTCTGACGATCCTCGGTATCGCGGCGCCTGCGGCGCGCGCGGACGAGCCGAGCACCACCGCGCCGGCCTATTGGGGCGCGCCCACTGTCGACGGCGGCAAATGTTGCCGCACGCTCGGCGAGGTGCGCGACAACATCGACCGCATCGATCGCGAGATCGTCCGGGCGATGGCCGAGCGCGGCAAATACGTTCACGAGGCCGCGCGCTTCAAGAAGAACCCGGCCGAGGTCGAGGCGCCGCAGCGCGCCGAGCTGGTCGTGGCCAAGGCGAAGCGGCTCGCCCTCGAGGATGGGCTCCCACCCGAGGTCGCCGAGGCGACCTACCGCGCGATGATCCATGCCTTCATCGACTACGAGCAGGGCGTCTTCGCCAAGATGTCCCGCTAGATGTCTTGCGACTGCTGCGAGCCGCAGCACGCGCCCTACAGCGGGAAGCCGTAGAGCTTCGCGGGGTTCTCGACCAGGATCTTGTGCCGGATCGCCTCCGACGGCGCCCATTCGGTCAGGAGATCGAAGAGCTCGCCGTCATCGGGCATCGTGCCGCTGATATTGGGGTGCGGCCAGTCGCTGCCCCAGACGCAGCGCTCCGCCGCGCTGCCGATGAGGGCGCGCGCCAGCGGCGTGACATCGGCGTAAGGATAGCCCGCGCTCGAACAGCGGTAGCCGCACAGCTTGACCCACCCGCGGCCGCTGTCGATGAGCTTGCGCAAGGCGCGCAGCGACGGATTGTTGAGGCCCCATGTCGTCATGATCGAGCCCATGTGGTCGATCACCACCGGCACCGGGAGCTTCTCGAGGATCGGCGCGAGTTCGGCGAGCTGCTTGCCTTCGACATAGACCTGCACGTGCCAGCCCAGGTGCGCGATGCGGCGCGCAACGCTCTCGAGCGCGGTACGTGCGGGACCGCCCAGGCTGATGAGGTTGAAGCGCGCGCCGCGCACGCCCGCTTCGTTCATCCGCTTCAGCTCGGCATCCTGCGTGCGCGCGTCGATCACCGCGACCATGCGGCAGCGCTCGTGACCGAGCTCCTGCATGGCATCGAGCGAACGGCGGTTGTCGGTGCCGTAGACGCTCGGATGCACGATGACCATGCGCTCGATGCCGAGCGTGTCGATGACCGCGCGGTATTGCGGCACGAGCGCGTCGGGCGGGGTGTAGCCGCGGTTCGGCGCGAAGGGATAGCGCGCGGCCGGACCGAAAATGTAGAAGTGGCTGTCGCAGGATTTCGCCGGCGCCTTGATCTTGGGCGGCTTCACCGTGGCGCGCGGCGGCGGGCAAGGAACACTCAATGCGGCCTCCCCTAGGGCGGTCGTCAGGACTCGCGCGGCGGCGGCGCGTTGCTCAAGCGGCGCAGCACGTCGTCGAGCTGGTCGAGCGTGCGGTAATGCACGGTGAGCGCCCCGCCCTGCCCGTCGAACTCGATGGTGACCTTGAGGCCCAGGAGCTGCGTCAGCTCGCGCTCGAGTGCCGCCGTGTCGGCGAGCTTCGCGGCGGCCGACGTGGCGCCCCTGCTCTCGCTCCGGCGCTTTGTCAGGTTGGCCAGGCGCTCCGTCTGGCGCACGTTGAGGCC
>DASVOY010000839.1:0-4576 GCA_036383115.1 Allostellaceae bacterium | reverse complement strand
GACCTCGATGCCGTAGGAGAGTCGGTCCTCGAGGCGGGCGAGGCCGTCGCGGTCGGAGATCATCAGCACCTTGCCGCCGCGCGCGATCACTTCCTGGATGTTGGAGGCGGTCTTCTCGAAGAGATCGTCGCGGGGCGCCAGGACGATCACCGGCACGTGCTCGTCGATGAGCGCGATCGGCCCGTGCTTCATCTCGCCGGCGGCATAGCCCTCGGCGTGGATGTAGGAGATCTCCTTGAGCTTCAAGGCCCCCTCGAGCGCCAGCGGATAGGCGGTGCCGCGGCCGAGATAGAGCACGTCGCGCGCCTCGGCGATGGCCGGCGAGAGCTCGGCGATGCGCTCCGCATGGTTGAGCACCTCTGTGACCCGCGACGGCACCTCGATGAGCGCGGTCGAGAGCCTGGCCTCCTGCGCCGCGTCGATGCTGCCCCGCGCTCGCGCCAGCGCGATCGCGAAGCAGGCGAGCACGGCGAGCTGGGTGGTGAAGGCCTTGGTCGAGGCGACGCCGATCTCGGGGCCGGCCAAGGTCGAGAGCACCGCATCGGCCTCGCGCGCCATGGTGCTCTCGGGCTGGTTGACGAGCGCCACGATCTTCTGGCCCTGCTTCTTGGCGTAGCGCATCGCCTCGAGCGTATCGAGCGTCTCGCCCGACTGCGAGATGAAGAAGGCGAGCCCGCCCTTCGCCATGTCCGGCGCGCGGTAGCGGAACTCGGAGGCGATGTCGACCTCGACCGGGATGCGGGCGATGCGCTCGAGCCAGTATTTGGCGATGAGCCCGGCGTGGAAGGAGGTGCCGCAAGCGATGATCGTCACCTTGGTCACGTCCTTGAGCGCGAAGGGCAGCGCGGCGAGATGCACGCTGCGCGTCGTCGGGTGGAAATGGGCGTGCAGCGTGTCGCCGATCACCGCCGGCTGCTCGAAGATCTCCTTCTCCATGTAGTGGCGGTGGTTGCCCTTGCCGATGAGCGCGCCGGTGAGCATCGTCTCCTTGACCGGCCGCTTCACCTCGTTGTGCTCGGCATCGAAGACGGTGGCACCTTCCGCCGTTACGATCGCCCAGTCGCCCTCGTTGAGATAGAGGATACGGCGCGTCAGCGGCGCGAGCGCGAGCGAGTCCGAGCCGAGATACATCTCGCCGTCGCCGAAGCCGATGGCGAGCGGCGAGCCGCGCCGGGCGCAGATCAGCAGGTCGGGCCGGCCGGCGAAGAGGATGACGAGCGCGAAGGCGCCTTCGAGGCGGCGGAACGCCGTGGCGGCCGCCTGCTCCGGCGTCAAGCCGTCGGCGAGGAGGCGCGTCACCAGCGCCGCCACCACCTCGGTGTCGGTCTGCGTCTCGAACTTATGGCCCCAGGCCGCGAGTTCGTCCTTCAGCTCCTGGAAATTCTCGATGATGCCGTTGTGGACGACGGCGACGCGATCGGTGGCGATCGGGTGCGCGTTGGTCTCGTTGGGCGCGCCATGTGTCGCCCATCGCGTATGGCCGATGCCGATCTTGCCGCCGAGCGGCTGGGCGGCGAGGCGCTCGACCAGCCGGTCGAGCTTGCCCTCGGCGCGCCGGCGCTCGATGCGGCCATCGACGAGGGTGGCGACGCCGGCGGAATCATAGCCGCGATATTCGAGGCGGCGCAGCCCGTCGACGAGCAGCGGCGACACCTCCTTCTTGCCGATGATGCCAACGATACCGCACATGTCAGCGCTTGCCCTGCCGTTGCTGCTTCTTCGCCTTCTCCGCGGTCCGCCGCGCGCGAATCTCGGCGGCGCGCTTGGGCTTGACCGCCTGCTCGCCGCGCGCGATGGCGAGCGCATCGGCCGGCACGTCCTCGGTGATGACGCTGCCGGCGGCGACATAGGCGCCGTCGCCCACCTTGACCGGCGCCACCAGCGAGGTGTTGGTGCCGATGAAGGCGCCCTGCCCGATCTCGGTGCGGAATTTCTCGAAGCCGTCGTAATTGCAGGTGATGGTGCCGGCGCCGATATTGGCGCGCGCACCCACCGTGCTGTCGCCGAGATAGGTCAGGTGATTGGCCTTGACGCCGGTGTCGAGGCGCGAGTTCTTCACCTCGACGAAATTGCCGATATGCACCTCGTCGCCGAGATCGGCGCCGGGCCTGAGCCGTGCGAAGGGACCGATGCTGGCGCGGTCGCCGATCTTGGCGCCGACCATGTGGCAGAAGGCTGGGATCTCTACGCCCTCGCCTATGGTGACATCGGGGCCGAAGACGACGAAGGGGCCGACGACGCTGTCACGCCCGATGCGCGTGTCGGCGCTGAAGAACACCGTCTCGGGAGCAACGAGCGTGACGCCGTCGGCCATCGCCCGGGCGCGCAGCCGCCGCTGCATCAAAGCCTCCGCCGCGGCGAGTTCGGCGCGGCTGTTGACGCCGACCGTCTCGTCGGCCGGCGCCTCGATGGCGCGGCAGACGAGGCCGCGCGCCCGCGCGATCTTGACGATGTCGGTGAGGTAGTACTCGCCCTTGGCGTTGTCGGTGCCGACGCCTTCGAGCAGCACGAAGAGATGGCGGCCGTCGATCGCCCAGAGCCCCGCATTGCATAAGCCGATGCCGCGCTGCTCCGCCGTGCAGTCGCCTGATTCGACGATGGCTTCGAGCATGCCGCCGGCCATGACGAGCCGGCCATAGGGGCTGGTGTCGGCCGGCCGCATGCCCGCGACCACCACGGCGGCCTCCGGCGCGCGCCGGCGCTCGGCGAGCAGCGCCTCGAGCGTCGCCGTGGTCACCAGGGGCGCGTCGCCGTTCAGCACGAGCACGTCGCCCGTGAAGCCGTCGAGTGCGGGACGCGCCGCGGCGACCGCATGTCCCGTGCCGCGCGGCTTGACCTGCACCACCATCTCTGCCGGCGCGACGGCCTGTGCGACCGCCTCCGCGCCCGGTGCCATGACGACGATGGTGCGTGCCGGCACCAGCGGCGCCACTGCCGCCAGCACATGCGCTATCATCGGCCGGTTGGCAATGCGGTGCATGATCTTGGGAAGCGCCGACTTCATCCGCGTTCCCTGGCCCGCGGCGAGGATCAGGACGGCGAGGCGGGACTCGGTCATGCGCACTCGGCGAAACGACAGTAAGGACACGATAATATCATGGGTGTCTCGACCGGCTGAAACCTGCCATAAGAGGATAACGTCACCTAATAAAGAATTGTGAATAAAGATGACGCAGGCCGCGCTGCTCTTCGACCTGGACGGGACGTTGGTGGACAGCGTCCCCGACCTTGCCGCCGCCGTGAACAAGCTGCTCGCGGAGCTCGGCCGGCCCGCGCTGAGCGAGGCCCGCATCGCCGCCATGGTCGGCGATGGCGTCGCCAAGCTGGTCGAGCGGGCACTCGCTGCGAGCGACGCCGGCGGCGTACCGCTGCATGCCGCGCTGGACCGGTTCCTCGCCCTCTATGAAACCGATCCCACACGCCTCACCCGCCCCTCTCCCGGTGTGACCACGGTGCTCGCCGAGCTTGGCGCGGCGGGCTGGCGCCTCGGCGTCTGCACCAACAAGCCCGAGCGTGCAACGCGCGCCGTGCTGGGCGGCCTCGGGCTCGACCGCTTCTTCGGCGTGGTGCTCGGCGGCGACAGCCTGGCGGCGCGAAAGCCCGACCCAGCGCCGCTCCTCACGGCGCTCGAGCGGCTCGGCAGCGCGCCCGCCGACGCCGCGATGATCGGCGACCATCGCAACGATGTCATGGCGGCCCGGGCGGCGGGAATGCCGGCGATCTTCGCGCATTACGGCTACGGCGCGGCGACGCTTGCCGGCGAGGCGCCCGACGCGGTCATTGACAGCTTCGCCGCGCTGCCGGCGACGCTCCGCGTCATTTGGCGGAACCGGGCTGCGCCAGCCGCACGGTGATCGCACCCCAGTCGCTGGGAAAGTCGACGCGCTGCGGCAGCAACGGCACACCCGCGCGCGGCGGCGGCAGCCAGACGCGGCCGTGCTCGGTACGCGGCTTATCGTCGCGATCGGAGGAGAAGCCGGCGATCTTGGTCAGGGCGAAGGAGCAGCGCCGCACCTCGCCGGCGGGCGCGTCGGGCGAGGGCGGCGAGCGCTCGGCGCCCGCATCGGCCAGCGCCAGGTCGTAGCGGCGCCTGCCGTCATAGACCGCGATTCCGACGCCGCCGCAGTGGCCCACCCGCGCCACGGCGCGGCTGATTGCCAAGAGGGCGGTGAGCGGGTCGACCGTGCCGGCGATCTGCTGCGTGGTCGGCGGCAGATGGTCGGGCCTCTCGGGGCTCAGCGCCGTCAGGATGGTATCGTCGCCGGCATAATCGAGATGGGCGCGGCGCTCGCGGTGGCGCGAGCGGCTGCTGTTCTCGTGCATGCTGGGGCGGAGCTTGCCGGCAGCGATCGTGCCTCGGCTCTCGCCGCGCATGGCGTAGTCCGAGAACCAGCCGAGCATGCCGCTGGCGCGGGAGCCCGCGGCGATCTCATAGGCGGCGGCCGTTTCCGTTATGGTGAAGTCGAGCGCCAGGATCGGGAGGCCCGACGCGGACGCCTCGTAGCACAGCTTCAGCGGGGCGGGTGTTTCCGCCGGAGCGGCGGACGAGACCGCGGCAAGGACGAGAGCCGAGACC
>DASVOY010000838.1:0-1756 GCA_036383115.1 Allostellaceae bacterium | reverse complement strand
AGCGAAAGATCACCGGCCGGGGGACGACCGCAAGCCCGGCGGTTGACATGAAAGGCGTCACGCCGCCGTCGCATCGCGCGGGTCCTGCCGCCGTTATCGGCCGGGGGCGCGCTTCTTCCTCACCGTCTTGCGCTTCGCGGCCGCCGCTCTGCGCACGGGCGCCGGCGGCGCCACCGCGGTCGTCTTGGCGGGATAGGCGCAGAGGTCGTTGACGACGCAGACCTCGCAATGCGGCTTGCGCGCGACGCAGACATAGCGGCCGTGCAGGATCAGCCAGTGATGCGCGTGCTGCTTCCAGCGCGCCGGAATCACCCGATCGAGCCCCTGCTCGACCAGGAGCGGCGTGTCGCCGGTGGCGAGGCCGGTGCGGTTGGCGACGCGCAGCACATGGGTATCGACGGCGATGGTCGGCTCGCCGAAGGCGGTGTTGAGCACGACATTGGCGGTCTTGCGGCCGACGCCGGGCAGCGCCTCGAGCGCCTCGCGCTCGCGCGGCACCTGGCCGCCATGCTTGTCGATGAGCTGCCGGCTCAGCTCGATCACGTTCTTCGCCTTGGTGCGGTAGAGCCCGATCGTGCGGATGTAGTCCGTGAGCTTCGCCTCGCCCAGCGCCACCATCTTCTCGGGCGTGTCGGCGACGGCAAAGAGCGGCTCGGTCGCCTTGTTGACGCTGACATCCGTCGCCTGCGCCGACAGCACCACGGCAACGAGCAAGGTGTAGGGGTTGATGTATTCGAGCTCGGTCGTGGGATCCGGCCGGTCCGCGGCGAGGCGGCGGAAGAACTCGTCGACATCCTGCGGTTTCATGGCGGCGTTGATCGTAGCGGCGGGGCCGCAGCCCGGGAAGCGGCGTTTACCTCGGGTGACGCCTGACTTATGGTAATGCGATGAACGATCGAGCCGCCGAGCCCGCGCCGGCTGTCCTCTACGACGCGGTGCTCTCGCCGCACCGCAGCCTGCCGCCGCGCGGCTTCGCCGTGCTGATGGTGGCGATGGCGGCGGTGAGCTTCTGTGTGAGCCTCGCCTTCGTGCTCAACGGTGCCTGGCCGGTGTCGCCGTTCTTCGGCATCGACGTCCTGCTCATCTACTGGGCCTTCCGCATCAACTACCGTCACGCGCGGATGCGCGAGGAGCTGCGGCTCACCGAGGAGAGCCTGACGCTCGACCGCATCAGCGTCTACGGCGAGCGCAAGCGCTGGCAATTCCAGCCGTTCTGGCTGCGCGTGATCTTCGAGGAGCAGGACGAGGACACCAACCGCCTCGTGCTGACCTCGCATGGCCGCTCGGTGGTGGTGGGCAGCTTTCTCGGCCCGAACGAGCGACGCGGCGTTGCCACCGGCCTCATGGCCGCGCTCGCCCGCTGGCGTGTCCGGCTTTCGCTGCGCTGAGCGCACTCAGCGAAGCTCGATATGGATGTGGTCGTCGTGCCGCGCCGCGCGGCACCCCTGAAAATGTAGCTTGCCGCCCGCGACGCCGAGACGCTGCGCCAAATGTGGTTCCAGGAAAAGACGCGAGACCTGTGGCTGTTCCTTGAGCCAATTGATCATCGCGGTGGTTCGCTCGTCGTCGAGCCGCCAAGCCGGCTTGTCAGGCTGAAGCCACTGGAAGTCCCAGCGTAGGGGCGTGTGCCGCCCCGCGCAGGGATCGGGATCGTCAGGACGGGCCTGTTCGTAGATGAAATAACCGAGCGGTGAGGGCGATCCTTCCGGAACGGGCACGCCGCTGTCGCTGGCGCGATAGAAGAAGGCGAGGTCGA
>DASVOY010000837.1:0-2605 GCA_036383115.1 Allostellaceae bacterium | reverse complement strand
AGCCCGCCGCCGCGGTCCTCGATGCGATAGCGGGCGAAGAGCTCGCCGCCGGCGCCGGCAACGGCAAGCCGCCGGTCGCGCGGATCGGCCGGCTTGGCGCTCGCCCCGGCCGGGCAAGCGGTGGCGCCTGCCGGGCGGATGCAGGCCTCGGCCAGCTCCAGGCGCGGCGGCAGTCCCGTCTTGAGCACGGCGCGCACATCGCCGATGCGCACGAGCTGCTGCGCGACAGTGCGCTCGCCCGCAGCGCCGCCGTGGAACTTCGCCAGCACCAGGTCGCGCCGATAGAAGAGATTGTAGAGCTGGCCGATCTCGGCAATCTCGGCGAGCTTGCTCGGGCCGTTGTTGAGATGGTAGCCGACCAGCGTCTCGCCGCTCGGCCGGCCGGGCTCGCGGCTGTGGTCGAAGAAGCCCTCGGGCGTCCACGCCACCCAGCGCCGGTCACGCGGATCGACGAAGAGGGCCATCACCTCGTGCCCGTCGTCGGCGGCGTACCAGCGGATCGTGCCGTCGCCCAGGGCGACGATGACGTAACGCCCATCGCCGCTGGCATTAACGCTCCACACCGGCGCCGGGGCGATCTGGCGCCACGCCTCGCCACCTGCGAGCTCGAGGCGCAAATCCCGCGTCTCGGCAGTGGTGCGCTCGAGCCTGACATAGAAATCGGTGCCGAGCGCCACATGGCCGCCATCGGGCAGGATGGCGACGGAGTGGATGCGCTCGGCCGGTTCCAGCGGGATGGCGCGGCCGTTGAGCTTCGGCGCGGCGCCGTTCTGCCAGTCCGCGATCTTGATTCCGTCATGCTCCAGCACTGGACGCTGCAGATCCGCGCGCGGCGCCGGATCGGCGGTGAGCGAGCCCGCGAGGAGGTCGAAGCGGAAGCGCCGCTTGCCGCCGGGCAGGCTCGGGAAGTCGACGACCGCCCCGTCGCGGGAGACGCGGAACGCGTCGCGCCAGGCGTCGCGGAAATCACCCTTCGCGGCCTCGCGGTGAAGCCCGGGCTTGCCGTCCTCGGCGATGACGCCGAAGGACGGCTCCGCGGTGACATAGGCGGCGCGGCCATCGGCGAGGAGCGCCAGGTCGGTGACGGTATCGCCCGCCACCGCCACGTCCTGTCCGGCGGCGATGTCGCGGCCGCGGACGTGCCAGAAGCGGATCAACCGCCGCTCGCCGCCATCCTTGTAGCTGCCGGCGGCGGCGAGCCGGGCGCCGTCCCCGCTCCACGCGACGACCGAGAGCGCGCCCCGCTTGCCGGGCGCGCCGTCGAGCGTCTGCTCGAACTTCAGCCCGCCGCTCGAGAAGATGCGGAGGCTGGCGCTACTGAAGCTGCCGACGGCGAGCCGCCTCCCGTCCGGCGAGAAGGCGAGCCCCCAGGGCCGCTCGCCGTCGGACGCGTCACTGGCGAGGCGCGCCGTCGCCGCGAGCTTCAGCCCGGCGCCGTAGAGGCGAAGCTTGCCGTCGGCGGCGCTGGTCGCCAGCCGCCCGTCGGCGCCGAACGCGATCCACTCGACCGTGCCCGCGTAATCGCGGTCCTCGCCGGCGAGCTTGCGCTCGGTGAAGTCGATGAGGGCCAGCCCGCCGCGGTCCTGCTTGCCCACCGCGAGGTAACGGCCGTCCGGCGAGAAGGCGAGGGCGGAGATCGCCTGGGTGAAGCCGCCGATGCTGCCGCGCATCTGCCCGGTACGGCGGTCGATCACATAGAGCGCCGCCGTCTTGCTCCCGGTATGCCCGCCGACCACGACGGTGTCCTGCGTCGCCGCCACCGCGAAGAGCGCGCCCTCGTCGCCATCGCCGATCGGCGTCCGCCAGACCGCGCGCGCCGCGCCGTCAGCGAGCGACCAGCGCCGCACCGTCTTGTCGTCGGATACGGTGATCAGCTCGTGCTCCTCCTCGGCGAGGGCGAGGCGATTGATCGCCGCGTTGTGCATGCCGGTCTCGATGCGGAGAAGCGGCGCGGACGGATCGCTCCTGTCCTCAGCCTGCGTCGGCCGAGTGCCAAGGCTTGTCAGCAGCAGCAGGGCGAAGACGAGCGCACGCCGCGGCATGGTTCCTCGCCGCGACTCAAGACGTCTGATCGAGATTGAAGGAGAGATTGCTCTGCTTGGCCGCGTCGTCGATCGCCCGATTGTAGGCGACGCGCTTTTCCGGGATCGTCTCCGTCGCGGCGACCGCCACCTGGACGTTGCGGCTGCCGGCGGCGGGCGGCTTCGGCGCGCTCGCAGGGGCCGGGACAGAGCCGCTGCCGCCGGCGGGCGACAGCACCTTTGCCGTGACATAGCCGGCCGTCCCGTCCTCGAGCGCGATCTTGCGCCACCCGGCGGAAGCGGGCTCGGCCATGCCGTGCACCCGTTGACCCTTGGTGAGCGACGCCACGCGGTCGGCGCTGCCGTTGGGCCCGCTGCGCACATTGGCGGCGGCGGTGGCGACATAGTCGCCCGTGCCCATCTGCGCGGCGCGGCTCGCCAGCGCCTGTTGCGCGCCCGGATCCTGCTTCACCAGGGAATCGGCGGCGAAGCGGAACTGCTGATCCTGCTCGGCCATCTTGGCACCGTATTGCTGGGCCACCGCCAGTTCCTTGCCGAAGCGCTGCTTGTGGTCGGCAAGCTGC
>DASVOY010000836.1:0-8089 GCA_036383115.1 Allostellaceae bacterium | reverse complement strand
AGCGCAGCAGCGGATCGCCGGTGCCGGCGCCGAGCGCGACAAGTACGTCATCGGCGCGCTTGCCGCGCGAGCAACGGGGCAAGGCCTCGTGCTGACCCTCGGCGACATCCTCTTCGATACCGGCCGGGCCGAACTGAAGCCCGGCGCGGCGCCAACCATCAAGCGGCTCGCCGACTTTCTGCAGCGGCATCCGGACCGCACCGTGTTGATCGAAGGCTACACCGACAGCACTGGAAGCACGGAGATCAATCGCTGGCTCTCCGAGGAGCGCGCGCAGGCGGTGCGTGCGGCGCTGATCGGCCAGGGCATGGATCCTTCGCGCATCCAGGCGCGCGGGCGTGGGGCGGCGGACCCGGTGGCGAGCAACGACACCGCGGCGGGCCGGCAGCAGAACCGCCGCGTCGAGATCAGCTTTCCGAGGAGCGTCGATCGAACCGTATCGCGATGACGCCAGGCCCGCCCTCGCGGCGCGCCGCCGTCGTCCGCCGGCTGGCAGGACCGTCTGTCAGAAGATGAGGGACGCCGTAAGCGAAACGCTGTGGGCCTTTACGGTATCGATGTGGGAGCTGCGGGAGTCGATCCAGAGGAAACGGTACCGCGTTCCGATCTTGAAGCCCGGCGCGACGGCAATATTGACGCCGAACACACCGTCCGCCGTCGCCACCGCCGTCCTTTCGCTGGTGCTGAAGGCGAGGCCGCCGACGGTGCCGCTGCCGTGGAATCCGGCCGCGCCGCCGCCGCCGCCAATATAGGGCGCCAGGGTGCGGTCCACGCCGAGCGGTGAAATGATAAGGTTTGCCAGTCCTAGGATCGCGTTGCCCGAGCCGCTGATCGGCGCGGAGGTCGTGGCCCCGTTGGCGCGGGTGATGGTCGCCGTCCCGCTCTTGATGTCGAACTTGGTATAGCCGCCCTCGAGTTCGAGCCCGACATAGGGACTGGCCTGGAAGCCGAGCAGCCCGGTGACGATGTAGCCGTTCTTGAAGCTGGCCTTTCCGGAACCCGTGGCGGGCACTCCGGCGATGGTGCCGCTGCTGCTCACATTGACATCGTTGGGAAATAGCGCGCCGCCGGTCACGGCGAAAAAGACGCCGGGAGCGACCGCGACCACGGGTGCGGGATAATAGCCGGGATAGGGAGGGGGCGGCGGATACGGTGCAGGCGCGGGCATCTGCGCCAGCGCCGGCGCGCCACCGAGCACGGCGAACACGAAGCCCAGCAGCGCTGTCCTCTGTCGCATCGGGCACCCGCCGCAATCCCGCCGGAGGTAACGGCCGACGGGCCCGATGGTTCCGAAATGGCGACCATGGGCGGCAATGACGCCGAAGCAGTACTCGAGGAAGCAGTACTCGAGAAGGTCGGACCGGCCAAGCGGTCGGGCACTACAGCGTCCCGCCGGGAAACCTACATTCCGCCCCCGATTTACGTCTTGGAATTGGAAGCGGAAGGTGAGCGCAGACGCTGCCGACGGGGCCGCTCGACGGGGGAGCGTGACTCATGAGCCCGATGACCATCGCGGGGATCGTTTTAGGCGTCATCTTCCTCGGCGCCCTGCTCGGCGTGGTCCTGCGCGCCAACCTGCCTGGTCATCACGTGGAGGAGAGCTCGAAGGACTCCGTGCGGCTGGTGATGGGCCTGATCGCCACCATGTCGGCGCTGGTCCTTGGATTGCTGATCGCCTCGGCCAAGAGTTCCTACGACACGCAAAGCGGCGAACTCGTGCACCTCGCGGCCGACGTCATACAGCTCGATCGGATCCTGGCTCATTACGGGCCGGAGTCGCTGCCGGCGCGTGCACGATTTCGCGACACGGTGGAGCGGTCGATCGATCGCATCTGGCCGCACGGTGGCGGCCGATCGGTGAGCCTCGGGCTGCCCGGCGATAAGAACGAGTCGGCAGATTTCTACGCCTTGATCTCGCACCTGCAGCCGCAGACCAGTGCCCAGCGTTTCGCGCAAGCTCGGGCACTGGAGATCGGCGCCGAGCTCAGTCGGACGCGCGTGCTGATGTCCGAGCAGACCGGCAGCTCCATCGCCTGGCCATTTCTGGTCGTGCTGGTTTTCTGGCTGGCCATTCTCTTCATGGGATTCGGGATGTTCGCGCCGGCCAACGCCACGGTGCTCGCCGCGCTGTTCGTCGGCGCGCTCTCTGTCGCCGGCGCGGTCTTCCTGATCCTCGAGCTCGACCAGCCGTATGAGGGGCTGATGCGTCTCCCGAGCGCGGTGCTGCGCAACGCGCTGGCGCAGATCGGCCCATAGCCGGGCGACGCGGCAATGGGCAATTTCGCGACGCTGGCGCCCGGCAGGCACACGGCTGTGTTCGATTTCACCCATGACGGCGGCGCCGGCCTGCTCAAGGTGGACGGCAGCAGCATTGCCGAGAGCCGCATCGAGCACACCCTCCCCTTCGTCTTCCCGTGGGAACGAAACAGTCCATTTCGGCCGTAGGCCGGCACGACATGTCGACGCATTCGATAGCAACGGTCCTGCTCGCGGCGCTCGGCCTGCTCTCCGGCACACGCGGCGCGCAAGCCCAGGAGTTGGAGCCGCGGGCCTATTCGGCCGCCCCGATCGGGACCAACTTTCTGATCGCGGGCTATACGCGCACGACCGGCAGCGTCTCGCTGGTGCCGTCGATCCCCATCACCGGTGTAGAAGCTTCGATCAACACGGGCATTCTCGGTTACGACCGCACCTTCGGTCTGGCCGGCCATACCGCCAGTGCCGCAATCCTGCTGCCTTACGTGAACGGCGATCTCAGCGGACAGGTCGGCGAGCAGAGCCGGAAGATCTCGCGCTCTGGCCTGGGCGACCTCGCGCTGCGCTTCACGGCGAACCTCTACGGCAACCCTGCGCTCACGCCGGCGGAGTTTGCGCGGCGCGCGCCGACCACCACAATCGGCATGGCCCTCACCATCGTGGCGCCGACGGGCGACTACAACCCCCAGCACCTCATCAACATCGGCGCCAACCGATGGGCGTTCAAGACCGAGATCGGCCTGGAGCAGCCGATCGGAAACTGGTTCGTGAACGCCGTTTCAGGCGTCTGGCTATTCGCCGACAACAGCAACTTCGTCGGCGGCAATGTGCGCAGCCAGAACCCGCTGTGGAATTTCGAGCTGGATGCCGGCTACGCCTTTCGCCCCGGCCTTTGGCTGGCGGCGAGCGCGACCTGGTACACCGGCGGCGAGACCAGCGTGAACGGCGTCGCCAACCGCGATTCGCTGGCGAATTCTCGCTATGGGCTCACCCTGTCGGCTCCGGTCGCGCAAGGCCTCTCGGCCAAGCTCGCCTGGTCGAGCTGGCTGACCGGACGCCTGGGCGGACAGTTCGACACGATCACCGTCGCGCTCCAATACCGTTGGTTCGACCGTTGAAGCCTGCGACTTCCATGCGGGATCGGCGGTGCCGGCCATGCAGAGGAGGCCGATGAAGCTGCTGGCGGTTTTCTCGTATCTGGCGGCGATGCCGCGCCACTCCTTCAGCCTCGCCCGGAACCGCTCGACCATGTCGCGGTCGACCGCCGCCGGAGCCCCTCCACCGAGGGCACGCAGGTGCGCGTGTCATGGTCGGGTAGATTGACGACCTGCACCTCGACGCCGTAGAGGCGCTTGAGCGAGGCCGGCGTGATCACCGCCTCGGGCGCGCCGATCTCCTCCATCCGCCCGCCATGCAGCAGCGCGACGCGGTCGCCGCAGAGGAAGACGTGGTCGGGATCATGCGTCGAGAACACCACGGCGATGCCGGAGCGGGCGAGCGCCGCGATCTGGCGCAAGACGCGCACCTGATTGCCGAAATCGAGGCTCGCGGTGGGCTCGTCCATGACGAGGATGCGCGGCTCCTGCGCCAGGGCGCGGGCGATGAGCACGAGTTGGCGCTCGCCGCCGCTGATCTCGGTGTAGACGCGATCGGCGAGATGAGCGATGCCGAGCGTCGCCAAGGCACGCCGCGCGATCTCGCCGTCGGCGCGGGATGGCGCGGCGAAGAGGCCGATATGCGCGCTTCGTCCCATCAGCACGATGTCGATGACGGTGAAGGGGAAGAAGGCGGCATGCGCCTGCGGCACATAGCCCACGATTCGGGCGAGGCGCTTCCTCGACCAGACCGCGATGTCCTCGCCATCGAGCCGGACCGCGCCTTCCTGCGGCGGCAGCAGCCCGAGGAGCGTCTTCATCAGCGTGGTCTTGCCGCCGCCGTTGGGGCCGAGCAGGCAGAGCACCTCGCCGGCGCGTATCTCGATGGTGACGCCGCGGCCGACGGGCTTGCCGCGATAGCCGAATCCCAGATTGTCGGTGCTGAGCGTCACTGCCAGCCGCGCCGCGCCGTCGCCAGCAGCCACAGGAAGAACGGCGCGCCGATGAAGGCGGTGAGGATACCGATCGGCACCTCGATCGCCGCCATGGTGCGCGCCAGCGTGTCGACGGCGAGGAGATAGCCCGCGCCCAAGAGCATCGCCGCCGGCAGGAGGCGCGAGAATTCCGGGCCGGCGAGGAGGCGCGCGGCATGCGGGATGATGAGGCCGATCCAGCCGATGATGCCCGACACCGACACCGCCGCCGAGGTGATGAGCGTCGCCGCGGCGATGAAGACGGCGCGCAAGGTGCGCGTCTCGACGCCGAGCGCGCGCGCCTCCTCGTCGCCCAAGGTCATCAGGTTCATGCGCCAGCGCAAGAGGTAGAGCGGCAGCAGGCCGACGACGATCACCACCAGGATCGGGACGAGGTCGGGCAGCGTGATCGCCGTCAGGCTGCCGAGGAGCCAGAAGGTGATGGCGGGAAGCTGGTTGTAGGGATCGGCGAAGACCTTCACGAGTGAGATCGCCGAGCCCAGCAGCGTGCCCATGGCGACGCCGGCGAGCACCAGCACCAGCAGCGGATCGCGCCCGCGCATCGCGGCGCCGATGAGATAGACGGTGAGCACGGCGCCGAGGCCGCCGACGAAGGCAAGCGCCTGCACGACGATGACCGATCGCGACAGGAAGATGCCGAGCACGGCGCCGAGGCCCGCGCCCGCCGCGACGCCGAGGATGTCGGGCGAGACCAGCGGGTTGCGGAAGAGTCCCTGATATGTGGCGCCGGCGGCGGCGAGCGCCGCGCCGATCAGCAGCGCGGCGGCGATGCGCGGCAGGCGGATCTGCCACACCACGGTCTCCACCGCGGGCGGCAGGCCGCTCGAGGCGCCCGAGAGCTTCGCCCATAGCACGAGCACGACGTCCTGCGGCGCGACCGGGAACTTGCCGACGGCGAGGGCGGCGATGAACAGCAGCAGCAGCGCCAGCGACGGCAGGCCGAGCCACAGGATGCCGGCGCGGCTCACAGCGCCGGCCGCAGCAGGTGGTCGAGCTGCGGCTCCGTCAGGTTCACATGGTAGAAACGGCGGTAGAAATCGCTCGTCGTCTCGCGCAAATCGCGGCTGAAGATCTCGGGATGGAGCACCGCGGCAAGCCAGCGCGCGCCGATGAGGCGATTGACCGCCGGCGGCTCGTCGAACCACGGGAAGGGCAAAGTCGGCGTCAGATAGACGTGCTTCTCGCGCACCGCCTTGACGCCCTGCCAGAGCGGGCTCGTCCAGACCGAATGATAGAACCGCTCGTCGAGGGTGATGATGACATCGGGGTCCCAGGCGAGGATCTGCTCGGGCGAGGCGGTGGCGAGATTGTGGCGCTGCGGCGCGGCGGCGACGTTCCGGGCGCCGACATAATCCAGGATCTCGGCGTTGATCGAGCCATCGAGCGCGGTCTCGAGCCCGTCCGGCCCGCGCGCATAATAGACGCGCGGCCGGCGCCCGGGCGGGACGCGCGCCATGCCGTCCTTGAGATCGGCAAGGACGCGGCGCGTGTAATCGGCGAGCTCGCGGGCCTTCTTCTCCTCGCCCAGCACCGCGCCCAGCGCGGCATAGAGCTCGGGCGTGCGGTCGAACTTGCCGTCATAGATGAGGTAGGGGATGCCGGTCTGCGCCTGGGTGCGCTCGGCGAGCGAGACATGCGTGGGATCGACGTCGCCGAGATCGATGACGAGATCGGGCCGCGCCGCGAGCACGCTCTCGACATTGGCGGTGTTGGCCCGTCCGGTGAGGCGGCCGAGCACGGGAAGCGCCGCGGCGCGCGGCGGCAGATACGCCTTCTCCTCCTCGCGCACCGGCCCGGTCCAGCCGAGGAGCTTCTCGGGCGCGAGCGTGAAGATGGTGATGGCGGCGGGCGAGCCCGCGGCGAAGACGCGCTCGATGCGCGCGGGGATCCGCACCTGGCGCCCGGCGCCGTCGGTGACGATGCGCGTCTCGGCTGCCGAGGCGGACGCAACGAGCGACCAGCAGAGAAGGGCAAAGGCGCCGAGACGGGCGAGCATGGTGCCACTCTAGGGAGCGCTCGCTGGTGATTCAATCCGAGGCGCCCCTCACCTTCCCATTGCTGCGCAATGGGGCAACCCGCTCGACCGCGCTGCGGTCGAGCCCTCCGGGTCCACTCGCAAAGCGAGCGGACGGGTTGTCCCGCCGAAGGCCGCCGGGTGAGGGGAGCATCGTGACTCGATGGTTCCTGAACTAAGATATCGCCATGCCGAGCGAGCGCGACAGCGATTGGCGGAAGTATTACGAGCGCACCGCCGGGCGGCCGCCGCGGCGGACGCTGCTCAAAGCGCTGGAGCTCTTCGGCGCGGGCGCGGGGCGCACCGCGGTCGACCTCGGCTGCGGCGATGGGCGCGACACCATCGAGCTGCTGCGCCGCGGCTGGTCGGTGCTCGCCATCGACGCCGAGCCGGCCGCGATCGAGCGGCTGAAGGCGCGGCCCGACCTCCCGCAGGGCGCCGCGCTGACGACGCTCGTCGCGCGCTTCGAGGATGCCGCCTGGCCGGCGGTCGACCTTGTCAATGCCAGCTTCGCGCTGCCGCTCTGTCCGCCCGAGCGGTTTCCGGAGGTATGGGCGCGGATCGAGCGCACGCTCAAGCCGGGCGGGCGCTTCGCCGGGCAGCTCTTCGGCGAGCGCGACGAATGGCGCGGCAAACCCGGCATCACCCATCACGCCCGCGCCGACATCGAGCGGCTGCTGGCGAGCTTCGCCGTGGAGCTGCTCGACGAGGAAGAGACCGACGCGACCACGCCCTACGGCAGGCCCAAGCACTGGCACCTCTTCCACGTCGTGGCGCGGAAGCGATAGCGTTCACGCGACGGGCTCGTCGGCATCTGGCTTGACGACCGCCGAGCGGAATTCATCGGCGCCGGGATGCATGCCGTCGGCTTCCAGCTCGGGCAACGCGGGAAGCAGTCTTCGGCCGCGCGGCATCGCCGCGTCCTCGGCGGGCCGCGGCTTCAGGGTTCTTGTCAGCCATTCGCTCCACATGATCGACCTCCCTGCCGGTCCGGGTGGCGAGGCGGGCAATGAAAAAGCCGCCTCGCGGGTCCGCGGGCGGCTTGGCATTCGAGACTTCGAGTCGGGTTTACATCTTCCCTTCCGCTCGGAGCCCAATGCGGCCGCACGCCGGCGACGCGAAATGCCAGCGCTTGCGACACATGAGTTTGGCTACGAGCTTGCTCATGGCGACGATAATGCCCGCGCGGCGCCGCGGATGCAAGCACGGACTCGTCCCCTCTTTCGGACAGGGCCTCACGACGCTGCGGCCTGCAGCGCCGCCGGCGGCGGCGGAAAGCGCGCGGCATCGAGCTCGGCGAGCGCGGCCTGATACTCGGCTTCGAGGCGCGCGACGAGCGTGGCGACATCGGGCACGTCATGCATCTGGCCGACGCCCTGGCCCGCGCCCCAGATGTCGCGCCACGCCTTCGACTTCATATTGCCGCCCGAGGCGAAGTTCATCTTGGTCTTGTCCGCGGTCGGCAAATTGTCGGGATCGAGGCCGGCGGCGGCGATGCTGCGCTTCAGGTAGTTGCCGTGGACGCCGGTGAAGAGCGGCGTGTAGACGATGTCGACCGCCGCCGACGAGGCGATCATCGCCTTGTACTCGTCCTTGGCATTGGCCTCGCGCGTGGCGACGAAGCGCGTCCCCATATAGGCGAGATCGGCGCCCAGGGCCTGCGCCGCCAGCACCGACTTGCCGGTGGCGATGGCGCCGGAGAGCGCGATGGTGCCGCTGAAGAATCGCCG
>DASVOY010000835.1:0-3070 GCA_036383115.1 Allostellaceae bacterium | reverse complement strand
AGTCCGGCTGGCGCGTCATCGCCACCAGCCGGCGGCCGGAAACAGACAAGGCGCTGCTCGCCCTTGGCTCGACGGTCGCGGTGCGTCGCCTCGACGTCGCCGATTTCGCCGCGGTAGCGGCGCTCGGGCGCAGCCTCGCTGATGAATCCATCGACGTGCTGATCGCCAATGCCGGCATCTCCGGGCCGCGTGACATGACGCCGGAGACGGTGCCGGCCCATGCGGAGGCATGGGCGCAGGCCTTCCGCGTCAATGCCATGGCGCCGCTGGCGCTGGCCGGCGCCTTCCACGTCCAGGTGGCGCGCAGTCAGGAGCGCAAGATGATTGCCGTCACCAGCCGTCTCGGGTCGATGGGCGCCAATACCGAGGGCGGCCTCTACGCCTACCGCTCCTCGAAGGCGGCGCTCAACGCGGCCTGGCGCTCCTTCGCCATCGATTACCCCGATGTCATTGCGACACTGGTGCATCCGGGCTGGGTGCGCACCGACATGGGCGGCTCCGGCGCGCTGCTCTCGCCCAAGGACAGCGTCGCCAGCCTGCGCCGGGTCATCGCCGGGCTGACCAAGGCCGATAGCGGGCGGTTCTACAATTACGACGGCAACCCGATCCCATGGTAAGCTCGCGGGCATGATCCTGACGCAGGAGCAGGCGATCATCCGCGACATGGCGCGGAGCTTCGCCAATGAGCGCCTCAAGCCCTTTGCCGCCGAATGGGACCGCGCCGCGCGTTTCCCCGCCGAGGCGGTGGGCGAGATGGGCCAGCTCGGCCTTCTCGGCATGCTGGTGCCCGAAGCTTACGACGGCGCGGCCACGGACCACGTCTCGTATGCGCTGGCGCTCGAGGAGATCGCCGCCGGCGACGGCTCGTGCTCGACCATCATGAGCGTGCACAACTCGGTCGGCTGCGCGCCGCTGCTCAAATTCGGCACGGCGGAGCAGAAGGAGCGCTTTCTCCGTCCGATGGCGCGCGGCGAGATGCTCGCGGCCTTCTGCCTGACCGAACCCGAGGCCGGTTCCGACGCTTCGGCGATCAAGACCCGCGCGCGCCGCGCCGGCAACCTCTTCGTCGTCACCGGCACCAAGCAGTTCATCACCTCGGGCGAGCATGCCAAGGTGGCGATCGTCTTCGCCGTCACCAATCCCGAGGCCGGCAAGAAGGGCATCAGCGCCTTCATCGTGCCGACCGACACGCCGGGCTGGCGCGTCGCCCGGCGCGAGCACAAGATGGGCCAGCGCGCCTCCGACACCGCGCAGATCGTCTTCGAGGAGATGGAGCTCACGCCCGATCTCATGCTCGGCGAGGAGGGCGAGGGCTACCGCATCGCGCTCGCCAATCTCGAGGGCGGGCGCATCGGCATCGGCGCGCAGTCGGTCGGCATGGCGCGCGCCGCCTTCGAAGCCGCGACCGCCTACGCCAAGGAGCGCAAGAGCTTCGGCGTCGTCATCGCCGAGCATCAGGCGGTCGCCTTCCGCCTCGCCGACATGGCGACGCGCATCGAGGCGGCGCGCCAGCTCGTGCTGCACGCGGCGGCGCTGCGCGACCAGGGGCTGCCCTGCCTCAAGGAGGCGGCCATGGCCAAGCTCTACGCCTCCGAGATGGCCGAGCGCGTCTGCTCCGACGCCATCCAGATCCATGGCGGCTACGGCTATCTCGAGGACTTCCCGGTGGAACGCATCTACCGCGATGTCCGGGTGTGCCAGATCTACGAAGGCACCAGCGACATCCAGCGCCTCGTCATCAGCCGGCAGATCCTCGCCGAGTAGCGGGGCTGCAGCGGCATCAAACGGCTACAAGCGCGCGGGCCGTCTACTGTTTGACGCCGCGCTGCCGGCGCGCGCAATCCCGCGGAAAACTGCGGCTCGGCCGCGGCGGAATGTTTCACGTGAAACCTACAGATCCGTGTCGAAGCGCACTATCCGGTGCGCCGGAATGCTTCAGTTTGGTGCGCAACCGGGACTATTTCAGGCGCCAACCGCATGACTCGTGCGGCATGCCGCGACGCGGGTGCCGGCACTCACGGGTTAACCACGCCCCCGGCGCTTTGGCCAGGGATGCGGCCGGCTGATATAATGTCGCGTCGATGACCAGAGGATGCCCGGCGATGCATGAGGTGATGAACCAGCCGCCGCCGCTCGAGCCGTACAATCTGCTGCGCAGCGACATCGTCCTCAGCGACGCGCTCCGGCGCGAGAAGGCGGGCTGGGCCGAGGCGGAGCTGACGGCCCTGGGCGAGGTGCTGGGACGGCCGGATACGGTTCAGCTCGGATTCAAAGCGAATACCTACACGCCGGTGCTGCGGCCCTTCGACCGCTACGGCCACCGCCTCGACGAGGTCGAGTTCCATCCGGCTTGGCACGAGCTGATGGCGCTGGCCGTCGGCGCCGGGCTGCACAGCCGGCCCTGGGCGCAGCCGGGTCCGGGATCGCATGTCGCGCGCGCGGTCGGAACCTACATGCTGGTGCAGATCGAGGCGGGCGTCTATTGCCCGATCGCGATGACCTACGCGTCGGTACCGACCTTGCGCCGCGCGCCCTCGCTCGCGGCGGAATGGCTGCCGCGCATCTTCGCGCGCCAGTACGACCGACGCTTCATCCCCGCGGGCGAGAAGGGCTCGGCGCTCATCGGCATGGCGATGACCGAGAAGCAGGGCGGCTCCGACCTCCGCGCCAACATGTCGCGCGCGGAGCCCGCCGGCGCCGACGGGGAGCGGCGCTATTTCCGCCTCACCGGGCACAAATGGTTCATGTCGGCGCCGATGTGCGACGGCTTCCTCATGCTCGGCGAGGCGCCGGGCGGGCTCAGCTGCTTTTTCGTGCCGCGCTGGACGCCCGACGGCGAGCGCAACGCGATCTACATCCAGCGCCTCAAGGACAAGCTCGGCAACCGCTCCAACGCGTCGAGCGAGATCGAGTTCGACGGTGCCTTCGCCGAGCTGGTCGGCGAGGAGGGCCGCGGCATCCCCACCATCATCGAGATGAGCAACTACACGCGCCTCGACTGCGCCGTGGGATCGGCCGGGCTCATGCGCCAGGCGGTGGCGCAGGCCGCGCACCACGCGCGCCATCGCAC
>DASVOY010000834.1:0-1737 GCA_036383115.1 Allostellaceae bacterium | reverse complement strand
ATCGCCGAGCGGTGCGTCACGGCGCGAGACCTCACCGGCCGCACCAGCTTCGGCGAGGTCGTAGCGCTCGGACGGATGGCGCTCCATGCCATCGGCAACGATACCGGGCCGATGCACCTCGTCGCCGCCGCCGGATGCTCCGCGACCGTGCTCTATTCGGCGGCATCCGATCCCGCGCTCACCGCGCCGCGTGGCGCGCAGGTGACGACCCTGCGCCGTCCCGACCTCGCCGATCTCGCGGTCGAGGAGGTTGCCGCCACGCTGCCCTTCGGCTAAACCGCTGCGCCATGAATGCGCCGAGTTCCGAATCCATCGCCATCACACTGCCCGACGGCAAGGTCCGCCGTTTTCCCGGGCCGGTGACGGGCGCCGAGATCGCCGCGGCGATCGGGCCCGGCCTCGCCAAGGCGGCGCTGGCGATGAAGGTCGACGGCGAGGTCAAGGATCTGGCGGCGCGCCTCGACCACGACGCGCGCGTGGCCATCGTCACCCGCGACTCCCCGGAGAGCCTGGAAATCCTGCGCCACGATGCGGCGCACGTCATGGCCGAGGCGGTGAAGGAACTCTATCCCGAGGCGCAGGTGACCTTCGGCCCCGCCACCGACACCGGCTTCTACTACGATTTCGCGCGCGACCAACCCTTCACGCCCGAGGATCTCGCGAAGATCGAGAAGCGCATGCACGAGATCGTCGACCGTGACGAGCCGATCGCGCGCGAGGAGTGGGAGCGCGACCGCGCCGTCGCCTTCTTCAGCTCGATCGGCGAGACGTACAAGGCGGAGTGGATCAACGAGATCCCGCGTGACGAGGCGATCAGCCTCTACCGCCAGGGCGGCTTCATCGACCTCTGCACCGGCCCGCATCTGCCCTCGACCGGCAAGCTCGGACATGCCTTCAAGCTGATGAAGGTGGCGGGCGCCTATTGGCGCGGCGACGCGAGGAACCAGCAGCTCCAGCGCGTGTACGGCACCGCCTGGGCCGACGAGAAGGCGCTGAAGCAATACCTCTTCCAGCTCGAGGAGGCGGAGAAGCGCGACCATCGCCGCCTCGGGCGCGAGCTCGACCTCTTCCACCAGCAGGAAGAGGCGGTGGGCAGCGTGTTCTGGCATCCCAAGGGCTGGACGCTCTACCGCACCATCGAGAGCTACCTGCGCCGCCGCCTCGACAAGAGTGGCTATCTCGAGGTGCGGACGCCGCAGCTCATCGACCGCGCGCTCTGGATCGCGTCCGGCCACTGGGAGAAGTTCCGCCAGGCTATGTTCACGGTGAAGGACGAGGACGAGGGGCACGAGCGCATCCTCGCGCTCAAGCCGATGAACTGTCCCGGCCATGTGCAGATCTTCCGCCAGCACCTGCACAGCTATCGCGACCTGCCGTTGCGCCTCGCCGAGTTCGGCTCCTGCCATCGCAACGAGCCGTCGGGGGCGCTGCACGGCATCATGCGGGTGCGCGCCTTCACCCAGGACGACGCCCATATCTTCTGCACCGAGGGCGACATCACCGCGGAGACCGTCGCCTTCTGCAACCTGCTGCACTCGGTCTACCGCGATTTCGGCTTCGACCAAGTCGCGGTCAAGTTCTCCGACCGCCCGGCGGTGCGCGCGGGGTCGGACGAGGTCTGGGACCGCGCCGAAGGCGCCTTGAAGGAGGCAGTCGAGGCGGCGGGCCTCTCCTATACGCTCAACCCCGGCGAAGGTGCCTTCTACGGGCCGAAGCTCGAATTCGTGCTGCGCGATG
>DASVOY010000833.1:0-5325 GCA_036383115.1 Allostellaceae bacterium | reverse complement strand
CACCTCGCCCGCCATGTTGAACATCGGCCCGCCCGAGTTGCCGCGGTTGATCGAGGCGTCGGTCTGCAGGAAGTCGTCATAGGGCCCGGCGTTGATCTCGCGCGCGCGCGCCGAGAGGATGCCCGCCGTCACCGTCCCGCCCAAGCCGAAGGGGTTGCCGATCGCCAGCACCCAGTCGCCGACGCGGGTGCCGTCGCTGTCGCCAAACTTCACCGAGACGAGGGGTTTGTTCGGCTTGACGCGCAGCAGCGCGATGTCGACCTTGGTGTCGCGCCCGACCACCTCCGCCTTGAAGTTGGTGTCGTCCTGAAGCGTCACCGTGATCTCGTCGGCATCGGCGATGACGTGGTTGTTGGTGACGACGAGCCCGGAGGGATCGACGACGAAGCCGGAGCCGAGCGAGGTCGCGCGGCGCGGCAGGGCCTGCGGGTTGCCGCGCGGCTGGTTGCGGTCGAAGAAGTCCTTGAAGAACTCCTCGAAGGGCGAGCCTGGCGGGAACTGCGGAATGTCCGGCCCCGGGCGGCCGCCCGGCTTGTCGCTCTTGATCGTCTGGGTCGTCGAGATATTCACCACCGCGGGCAGGAGCTTGGCGGCGAGATCGGCGAAGCCGTCGGGCGCGGGCTTGGCGAAGGCGGCGCCGGCCGGCAGCAGCAGCACGGCGGCGACGAGGACCAGGGATTGCACATGCGCTAGCACGGCGGCGATGCCCCGCCATTGGCCCGGCACGTGCCGGCAATCCATCACGATGGGTCGACTCACGAAACTCACTCCCTGGAACACGCGATGCAAGCGGAAGCCGATTTTACGAGAGAACGCCGCGGTAAACCAGCCGCTTCGCGCGGCCTGTGGCCGGGACGGCGCAACGGACATGAGAAATACGGTCAAATCAAGGCGGTCATCACCAGCCCGCTCCATGTCGGATAAACCATACGACGCCGACGCCAAGGCAGGCGGCGATGAGGCCGGTGAGGCGCAGCGCCGAGGCCGGCACCATGACCAACTGCGCCACCATCCGTTTCATTCCCTCGGGAAACAGCGAGTAGAGCACGCCCTCGATGACCAGGACGAGGGCGAGCGCCGTAGTGAAGTCCTTCATGTCAGACCCTCACCGCCCCGGCTTCGGCGCCGCGCCGAAGAAGCGGAAGAATTCGCTGTCGGGCGACAGCACGAAGGTCGTGTCCTGGCCGGACAACGCGTCGCGGTAGGCCTGGAGCGAGCGGTAGAAGGCGAAGAAATCCTTGTCCTGGCCGAAGGCGTCGGCGTAGATGCGGATGCTGTCGGCGTCGCCCTGCCCGCGCAGCATCTGGGCCTGCTTCTCGGCGCCCGCGCGGATCTCGATCACCTGGCGGTCGGCGTCGGCGCGGATCGCCTGCGCCTGCTGTGCTCCCTGCGCGCGGAACTGCGCCGCCTCGCGCTGGCGCTCGGCGACCATGCGCGCGTAGATCGCCTTGCTGTTGTCGTCCGGCAGGTCGGCGCGGCGGATGCGCACGTCGATGACGTCGATGCCGAAATTCCTGGCCTCCGTGTTCACGTCGTCGCGGATCTGCCGCATGATGCTCGAGCGCTTGTCGGAGATCACGGCGATGAGCTCGAAGCTGGCGATATAGCGGCGCAGCCGGTCGGTGATGACCGCCGAGAGCCGGGTGCGCGCCACCTCTTCGGTGCCTACGGTCTGGTAGAACTGCAGCGGGTTGGCGATGCGGAAGCGGGTATAGGTGTCGACCACCATCTGCTTGCGATCGGCGGCCAGGAGCTTTTCCGGCGGCAGCTCGAAATCGAGCACGCGCCGGTCATAGATGATGAGGCTCTGCCATGGCTTCTTGAAGTCGAGCCCGGGGCGGTCGACGACGCGGATCGGCTCGCCGAAGGAGAGGACGATCGCCTGCTCCCGCTGGTTGACGGTGAACGGCACGGTCAAGAGGCCGATGATGACGATGACGCCCACGCCCAGGGCAGCGAAGAGAATGGCCGCGCGGTTGACGCCGCTCATGGCCGGCCTCCCCTCGCACCTGATGCCGGCACCTGACCCGGCGCTCGCTGAGCCTGGCTCGGCGCCGTCTCGTTCTGGCGCGGCCCGATGCTGGGCAACGGCAGATAGGGCAAGACGCCCGAGGCGCTCGCCGATTTGTCGAGAACGATCTTGTTGGCGTTCTTGAGCACGCTCTCGATGGTTTCGATGTAGAGCCGGCGCGCCGTCACGTCCTCGGCCGACTTGTAGGATTTGTAGACCGAGCGGAACCGGTCCGCATCGCCGTCGGCCTGGAGTACCACCCGCTTCTGGTAGGCCTCGGCTTCCTGCTGGACGCGCGACGCGTCGCCGCGCGCCTCTGGTATGACCTTGTTGCTATAGGCCTGGGCCTCGTTGACCAGGCGGTCGAGATCGATCTTGGCGCTTTGCACGTCGCTGAAGGCGTCGTTGACCTGATCCGGCGGGGCGGTCTTCTGCAGCACGAGATCGACGACCTCGACGCCGCTGCCGTAGCTGTCGAGGATCTCCTGCATGAGCCGCTTGGTGTCGTTGGCGACCTTCTCGCGCCCCTCGGTGAGCGCGCTGGTGATCGGCGTGTGGCCGATGACCTCGCGCATCGCGCTCTCCGCGGCGGCCTTGACGGTGCCCTCCGGCGCGCGAATGTTGAACAGGAACTTCACCGCATCGTTGATGACCCAGAAGACGGTGAAATTGACGTCGACGATGTTCTCGTCGCCGGTCAGCATCAGCGCCTCTTCCGGGACCTCCCGGTTGCCGACGCCGCGGGCGCCGACCTGGTCGCTGCGGTAGCCGATCTCCGTCGGCGTGACGCGTGTCACCTTAGGCTTGTACACGGTCTCGATCGGCGCCGGCAGGTGATAGTTGAAGCCTGGGAATGCCTTGCGGTTATAGGCGCCGAAGCGCAGCACGATGCCTTCCTCGTCGGGCTGCACGGTGAAGATGCCGCTGGCGAGCCAGATGGTGAGGATCGCGAGCGCGACGAGGAGCACGCCGCGTCCGCTGCCCCAGCCGCCGGGCAGGATGCGCCGGACCCGATCCTGGCTGCGGCGGAGGATTTCCTCGAGGTTGGGCGGCTGCGGGCCGCCGCCGCGGCCCCACGGGCTCTTGCCCCCGCCCCAGGGGCCGCCGCCTCCCCCGCCCTGATTCCATGACATTTATTTACTTCCCTCCTGGGACGCCAGGCGCTCGGTTTGCAAGGCGCCGGCGTTCTCCTATATGACAGCATCCCACGGTGCGACGGCGGGCGCGGACCGCCTCCCGATAGGCGCGCGCACTGCGGAAGTCAAGGAAAGAGGAAGCCCGACATGAGCGGATTGAGCGAACAGCAGGTGCTCGCCGCGCTGCGGCAGGTCGTCGATCCCGAGCGGGGCAAGGACATCGTCAGCCTCGGCATGGTCGCGGGCGTGCAGCTGCGCGAGGGCCATGTCGGCTTCACCATCGAGGTCGACCCGCAGCGCGGCCCGCGCCTCGAGCCGGTGCGCAAGGCGGCCGAGAAGGCGGTCGAGGCGCTCCCCGGCGTGCTGTCGGTGACGGCGGTGCTGACCGCGCAGAAGGCGGCGGGCGCAGCGCCGCCGCGGGCGGCGCCGGCGCATGGCCACGCGCACGGCCATGGCGCGCCTGCGGGTGGCGCGGCAAAGCCGCTGGTGCCGGGCGTGCGCTCGATCATCGCCGTGGCCTCGGGCAAGGGCGGCGTCGGCAAGTCGACGGTGGCCGCCAACCTGGCGCTCGGCCTCGCCGCGATCGGGCAGAAGGTGGGCCTGCTCGACGCCGACATCTACGGACCCTCGATGCCGCGCATGCTCGGCATCTCCGGCCGTCCCAACTCGCGCGACGGCAAGATCCTCGAGCCCATGAGCAATTACGGCATCAAATGCATGTCGATGGGCTTCCTCGTGCCCGAGGACACGCCGATGATCTGGCGCGGGCCGATGGTGATGAGCGCGCTGCAGCAGATGCTGCGCGACGTCAATTGGGGCGAGCTCGACGTCATGGTGGTGGACATGCCGCCCGGCACCGGCGACGCGCAGCTCACCATGGCGCAGCAGGTGCCGCTCTCGGGCGCGGTGATCGTCTCGACGCCGCAGGACATCGCGCTCCTGGACGCGCGCAAGGGCCTCAACATGTTCCGGAAAGTGGACGTGCCGGTGCTCGGCATCGTCGAGAACATGAGCTACTTCCTGTGCCCCCATTGCGGCGAGAGGAGCGAGATCTTCAGCCACGGCGGCGCCAAGCGCGAGGCGGAGCGCTTGGGCGCCGAGTTCCTCGGCGAGGTGCCGCTCGACATCGCCATCCGCGAGACCTCCGACGCCGGCCGCCCGATCGTCGTCTCGCAGCCCGAGAGCGAGCACGCGCAGGTGTTCCGCCGCATGGCGAGGCGGCTGGCCGAGAAGCTCGGCGGCGCGCAGCGCCAGGCGCCGAAGATCGTGGTGGAATAGGCGCGCGCCTTACTGGCGGCCGTACAGCGGAGCAATCGACGCATCTCGTCGCGCCGCTTTTTCAACGACCCGTCGTCCCATCCGCCAAGCCAAATGGACGCCATTCGTCACGGTCGCGGCATTTCCGCGAGAGGGAACTCCTCGAGGCCGCCCATCGCGGATCCGTTGCGGATGCCGGCGAGCAGGGCCTGAGCGATTGTGCGCGATCGCTCCGCCAGAGTGGCCGCCGCGCTGACCGCGTCGCCCTGCCGGGTCATGGGTCGCGAGGACCCCACCGCCACGACGTGTTTAATCGTCCGGTCGTTGGCGATGTAAAAATCTTGCCGAATCGCCGGTTGCGGCGCATTGCGCTCATCGTCGACATCCCACCACTTCTCGACCCTGGCAAGCATCAATTTTCCGTGGCGCGTATAATAGGTTTCTTCTCTAACCAGCTGACCCTCTGAAAAGCGCGCGTAGAGGAATATCGGCACCGACTCCTCGAACAAGCCGGAAAGCTCCCAATGCGGCAGTTCCAGCGTCAGTCGGCGCCACGGCGCCGGCTGGGGGCCATCGTTGGCCGCGTCGATGCGCTTCGCTTCCCTCTGAATTGCCTCGACCTGCTTCTTGACGGAACCGCCATCCTCGATCTGCGCCTGTGCTGGTTGACCCGCCTGCGCCAAGCACCCGATCATAAGCAGCAATGAAAAGAAGCACTGGCGTCGGGCGGCTGATGCCTTGATGCAGCAGACGATTGTCATTGCATCCCACACTACCGGTTCTCCATCGCTTCCCTCAGGGCGTTGTCCCGCTTCATGCTATAAGCTTGCCCTGCGCTCCTCCAACCGGATATGCCGGCCACGCGCGCCTTTTGCGCCGACGCTATTCAGCGAGTTCGAAGTGATGGAGGTCGACGTTCGA
>DASVOY010000832.1:0-4639 GCA_036383115.1 Allostellaceae bacterium | reverse complement strand
CCCGCGCGGAGAGCTTGTTCCAGAGATCGGAGCCGGCGATCGAGATGGTCTCGTCGGGGAGCTGCATCGGGTTGTCGGGGTCGAGCTCCTGCGCCCAGTCGATGCGTTCCTGCGCGTCCCATTGCTGGCGCTTGCCCTTGTCGTAAAGCGCAAGCAGTCCGGCCCGGCCGTCGTCATACTCCCAGCGGAAGGTGGTCTGCTGGGGGCCGGTCATCTCCCAGGTCATGTCGCCGGGCGAAGTCACGTAGCGGGTCTGCGTCGTCATGGGCCCTCCTGGGATGGCGATGCTACAGCACTCCGCCCGGAGCGCGAAATGGCGGCGCCGGCGGCCTTGAGCGCCGCAACCCGCGCCATTATGCTATAGCAAAACAAACGGTTGTCCCGCGACAACCGATAAAGGCGGCAGGGAAGGAAGACGTCGGGGATGCTGGATTTCATTCAGCAGCTCGTGGGCGGTGTCGCCCTCGGATGCGTCTACGGTCTCATCGCCCTCGGCTTCGTCCTCATCTACAAGGCGACCGAAGTCATCAACTTCGCCCAGGGCGATCTGATGATGCTCGGCGGCTTCTTCGCGTACACCTTCGTCGCCCAGCTGGGATTCAGCTACTGGGTCGGCTTCGCCCTGGCGATCGCCGCCATGGCCGCGTTCGGCGCCGCGGTCGAGCGAATCGTGGTGCGGCCGATCCTGGGCTATCCGCAATTCTCGATCGTCATGGCGACCATCGGCCTGGGCCTGGTGCTGCGCTCGGTCGCCGGCATGATCTGGGGCACGGACGATCTCAGGATCGACACGCCCTTCAGCGCGGGCGTGCTGCGGGTGGGCGCGCTCGTCCTCGCCTATGACAAGCTCTCCGTCATCGTCGCCACCATGCTGCTCTGCCTGGTGCTGTGGCTCTACTTCAACCGCACGCGCATGGGCGTCGCCATGCAGGCGACCTCGCAGAACATGCTCGGCGCCTACTACATGGGCATACCGGTGAAGCGGGTCTTCTCGCTCATCTGGGCGATCAGCGCCGCGGTGGCGGGATTCGCCGGGGTGCTGCTCGCGCCCATCGCCTTCATCCACACCAATGTCGGCTTTCTCGGGTTGAAGGCGTTTCCGGCCGCGGTGCTCGGCGGCTTCGGCAGCATCCCCGGCGCGCTGGTCGGCGGCGTCGTCATCGGTGTCATCGAGACCCTCTCCGGCTTCTACCTGCCGCAGGGCTTCAAGGACGTCGCCGCCTATGTCGTGCTGCTCGCCGTGCTGATGGTGAAGCCCTCCGGCCTCTTCGGCCTCGAACTGCGCAAGAAGGTGTGAGGCCGATGCGCATCCTCTTCAAGACCGATTACGACCAGGACATCCGGCTCTTCAAGCACAGCGGCTATTGGTGGTCCTACGGCGCCCTGCTGCTCGTCGCCGTGCTCGCGCCCCTGGCGCTGGGCTCCTACCTGCAGAGCCAGCTGGTCTTCGTCTTCATCTATGCGATCGTCGGCGTCGGGCTGATGATCCTCACCGGCTTCACCGGCCAGGCCTCGCTCGGCCACGCCGCCTTCCTGGCGATCGGCGCCTACACCGCCGCCTACCTGCAGAAGCTCGGCGTGCCCTTTGTCGTCTATATGCCGCTGGCGGCGCTGGTGGCGGGCGGGGTGGGCGCGCTGGTGGGATTCCCGGCGCTGAGGCTCACCGGCATCTATCTCGTGATCGCCACCATCGCCTTCGGCTTCATCGTCGAGGAGGTAGCCGCGCGCTGGGAGAGCGTGACCAATGGGAATGAGGGCATGCGCGTCAAGGCGGTCGACCTCCTCGGCTGGACCCTCGCGCGCGACGGCTACGGCTTCTATTACCTGTCTCTTGCCGTGCTGATCCTGGTGCTGCTGGCGGCACTCAACATCCTGCGCTCGCCCACCGGCCGCGCCTTCGTCGCCATCCGCGACAGCGAGACCGCGGCCAAGAGCATGGGCGTCAACCTCGCGGTCTACAAGGTGATGGCCTTCTCGATCAGCGCCGGGATCACCGGCCTCGCCGGCTGCCTCTATGCCCACAAGCTCTCCTTTATCAGCCCGGAGATGTTCACGCTGCTGCTGTCGCTCGAGTTCATCATCGTCATCATCATCGGCGGCGTCCTCGGGCTGCACGGCGCGGTGCTCGGCGCGATCTTCATCGTCATGGTCGATCCCTTCCTGACCTTCCTCAAGGACGATTTGCCGCGCAGCTTCGCCGGCCTCGCCGGGTCGCTCGGATTCTCCGAAAGCAGCGCGCGGGCCTTGCAGGACACGATGGAGCGCATCGGCGGCGCGCCCGGCCTCAAGAGCGCGATCTACGGCGTCATCATCATCCTCTTCATCATCTACGAGCCCTACGGGCTCTACGGACGGTGGCTCAAGCTCAAGCTCTATTTCGACCGCTTTCCGGTCTACAAGAAGGCGACCTTCAAGCGGCAGAAGACCTATGTGAAGTCGGAGCGGAACCGGTGAGCTGCCTCCGGGTCGACGGCATCACCCTGCGCTTCGGCGGCCTCGTCGCGGTCGATCGGGTGAGCTTCGCGGTCGAGCGCGGCGAGGTCTTCACCATGATCGGCCCCAACGGCGCCGGCAAGACCTCGATCTTCAACATCATCTCGCGGCTCTATCGGCCGAGCGCCGGCCGCTTCTATTTCGACGATCGCGACATCACCGACGTGCCGCCGCATCGGGTGGCCGAACTCGGCATCGCCCGCACCTTCCAGAACATCGAGCTGTTCGAGAACGCCACGGTCCTCGACAACCTGCTGGTCGGGCGCCATCGCCACCGCAGCACGCGGGTGTGGGAGGACATCCTGTTCCTGCCGAAAGTGCGCCGCGCCGAATACGCTCACCGGCACCGGGTCGAGGAGGTGATCGATTTCCTCGAGCTGCAGCGCTACCGCGACCAGCTCATCGCCGGCCTGCCCTATGGCGTGCGCAAGGTCTGCGAGCTCGCCCGCGCGCTCTGCACCGAGCCCAAGCTGCTGCTCCTCGACGAGCCTTCCTCGGGCCTCAATGTCGAGGAGACAGAGGACATGGCCTTCTGGATCAACGACATCAAGAAGGAGCTCGGCATCACCGTGCTGATGGTCGAACACGACATGACCCTGGTGAGCCGCGTCTCCGACCGCGTGTTGGCGCTCAATTACGGCCGCGTCCTGGCGCTGGGCACGCCCGCCGAGGTGCAGCGCCACCCCGACGTCGTCGCTGCGTATCTCGGCGCTTGAGGCGGGCCATGGGCGACAGCGACCTCATCCTCCGCGTCAGCAACATCGAGAGCTATTACGGCCCGATCATGGCCATTCGCGGCGTCAGCCTCGAGGTGCCGCGCGGCCGGATCGTCGCCGTGCTGGGCGCCAACGGCGCCGGCAAGACGACCATCCTCAAGACCATCTCCGGCGTGCTCGATCCGCAGAAGGGCACGGTCGAGTTCGACGGCCGCGAGATCCAGCGCATGGATGCCGACCGCATCGTCAGGCTGGGCCTCGGCCATGTGCCGGAGGGCCGCGAGGTCTTCCCGTTCCTCAGCGTGCGCGACAACCTCATGATGGGCGCCTTCACGCGCGGGGATCGCGACGGCATCGAGCGGGACCTCGAACGGGTCTATGGCTATTTTCCAAGACTCCGGGAACGCCACCACCAGCCCGCCGGGCAGCTCTCCGGCGGCGAGCAGCAGATGCTGGCGCTCAGCCGCGCGCTGATGAACCGGCCGAAGCTGCTGCTGCTCGACGAGCCCTCGCTGGGCCTCTCGCCGATCCTGGTGAAGGAGATCTTCGGCATCATCCGCCGCGTCAACGCCGAGGAGCGCGTGGCGATGCTGCTGGTCGAGCAGAACGCGCGGATGGCGCTCGAGACTGCGCAATACGGCTATGTCCTCGAGGTCGGCCGCATCGTCATGGCCGACACCTGCGAGCGGCTGATGCGCAGCAAGGACATCCAGGAATTCTATCTCGGCGCCAAGGATGAGGGCGCGCGCGGCGAGCGCCGCTGGAAGCGGCGAAAGACATGGCGGTGAACGGGGCGGGGAGGGGTGCATGCCGAGACCGGCGACACTGACCGTGGCGGAGACCCTGCCGAAGAGCTTCCTGCTGGCGGCGCGCACCCGCGCCGACCGGCCGGCGATGCGAGAGAAGGATCTCGGCATCTGGAAGACCATCACCTGGCACGAGTGGCTGGCGCGCGCCCGCGAGGTCGCCTATGCGCTGCATGCGACGGGATTCCGCCCCGGCGACGTCGCCTCGGTGCTCGCCAACACCATCCCGGAATGGAACTACGCCGATATGGGCATCCTCTGCGCCGGCGGCGTCTCCTCCGGCATCTATCCCACCGACGCGCCCAAGCAGGTCGAATATCTCATCAATGATTCGCGCACCCGAATCCTCTTCGTCGAGGACGATGAGCAGCTCGACAAGGCGCTCGAGGTGCGCGTGCGCTGCCGGACTCTGGAGAGGATCGTCATCTTCGATATGGAGGGGCTGAGCGACTTCCGCGATGCCATGTGCACCTCCTTCGCCGATTTTCTCGCGCTCGGCCGCCGGCACATGGAGGGGCGCGAGGCGCTCTGGGAGGAGCTGACTGGCTCGCGCGGCCCGGAGGATCTGGCCATCCTGGTCTACACCTCCGGCACCACCGGACCGCCCAAGGGCGCCATGCACAG
>DASVOY010000831.1:0-4541 GCA_036383115.1 Allostellaceae bacterium | reverse complement strand
AAGGCCGTAGGTGAACTGCACCAGCCTGCCGCGCTCGCCCAGCAGCGCGAAGCACTGCTCGACGATGTGGCGGCGCAGCCGCTTCGGCATCGACAGGAGCGGCAGGCTCGAGACCACCGTGGCGGCGGCCGTGATGCCGAGCGGACGAAGCAGGGCCACGAGCTGCGCCGCGTCGCCCTGCACCACGCGCACCGACGGGAAGCGCGTGCGCAACAGCCGATAGAGCCGCTCGTCACGCTCGACGACGACGAGCCGCTCGGGCGCGAGCCCCGCCTCGAGGAGCGCGCGGGTGATGCTGCCGGTGCCGCCGCCGAGCTCGACCACGAGGGCGGCCTGGCGGACATCGACCTCGCGCGCCATGGCCCGGGCGAGAAAGCGGCTCGACGGCGCCACCGCGCCGATGCGGTGCGGCGCCTTGAGCCAACGGGTGAGAAAGAGGCGCACCTCGGCCTGACCCGGCCGGGCGCGCCGGCGCAGCCGCCGGGCGCGGCCGGCAGCCACCCGCTTCACTCTGGGCATGAACTTGTTCGACATGGTCTCTCCTGGCGCGCTCCCGGGCAAGGCTCGGCGCCGCGTGGATGAACCCCATAGCCGCAAACCGATGCGCGCCGCCAGCAAAAATTGACCGGCGCCGGGCGTCGTGCAACCACACGTCGCGTCCCCGGCGGGTGCCGATGCTGCTAAGATGCGGCGACGGGGAGGTGCCCATGCCGGTCCGCGCCGAAGAGCAGAAGAACGAGGCCGTCGAGGCGGTGGCAGCGCTCGCCTCGCGCCGGCTCGGCGACGACCGCGCCGGCGCCGCCGCGCGCTTCGTGCGACGTTTTTACTCCCATGTCCCGCCCGAGGACATCCTGGCGCGGCCGCCCGAGGATCTCTACGGCGCCGCGCTCAGCCTGTGGCGCTTCGCCGAGACGCGCCAGCCGGGCCGCGCCAAGGTGCGCGTGATCAATCCGCGCATCGAGGAGCAGGGCTGGCGCTCGCCGCGCACCGTCGTCGAGATCGTCAACGACGACATGCCGTTCCTCGTCGATTCCGTGACGGCGGCGCTCGCCGGCGAGGGTTTCACCGTCCATCTCGTCATCCATCCAATCCTGCGTGTCGAGCGCGATCGCGACGGCCGCCTCGCCGCGCTCCTCGACGACGCCCCCGGCAACGGCAACGGCGCGGGCCTGCGCGAATCCTTCATGCATGTGGAGGTGAGCGAGGAGAGCGACCGCCGGCGGCTCGACGAACTCGCCGCTTTGCTCGATCGCGTGCTCGGCGAGGTGCGCGCCGCGGTCGAGGATTGGGCGCCGATGCGCGAGCGGCTGCAGCGCATCATCGCCGACCTCGCCGAGGAGCCGCCCCCGGTGTCCGACGCCGAGCGCAAGGAGGCCGCCGACTTCCTCGCCTGGCTCGACCAGGACAATTTCACCTTCCTGGGCTTTCGCGAATACCGCTTCGGCGAGGGGCGGGAGAGCGGCCTCGACATCGTCCCCCGCAGCGGCCTCGGCATCCTGCGCGACGATTCCTATGCGGTGTTCGACGGGTTGCGCAACTTCGCGACCTTGCCACCCGATGTGCGCCAGTTCCTGCGCGAGCCGCGCCTCCTCATGCTCACCCGGTCGAACCGGCGCGCGCGCGTCCACCGGCCGGTGCACATGGACGCGATCTGCATCAAGAGCTTCGACGCCGAGGGGCGGGCGGTCGGCGAGCGGCTCGTCGTCGGGCTCTTCACCTCGCTCGCATACAGCCGCAGCCCGCGCGCCATACCGCTGCTGCGCCGCAAGGTCGAGCGCACCCTCGAGCGCGCGGGATTCGATCCCGCGAGCCACGACGGCAAGGCGCTGCTCCACATCCTCGACACCTATCCGCGCGACGAGCTGTTCCAGGTCGGCGAGGAGGAGCTGTTCGAGACGGCGATGGGCATCCTCCATCTGCAGGAGCGCCAGCGCGTCGCCCTGTTCGTCCGCCGCGACCCCTTCGAGCGCTTCGTCTCCTGCCTCGTCTACGTGCCGCGCGAGCGCTACGACACGGCGCTGCGCCAGCGCTTCGCCGCCATCCTCGAGCAGTCCTTCTCCGGCACGGTCGAGACCTTCAACACCCAGCTCGACCAGTCGGTGCTGGGGCGCGTCCATTTCATCCTGCGCACGACGCCCGGCAAGCTCGCCGCCGTCGATGTCGCCGCGGTCGAGCGGCGCCTCGCCGAGGCGGGCCGGAGCTGGGCCGACCGGCTCGCCGAGGCGCTCAACGAGACGAAAGGCGAGGAGGCCGGCCTCGCGCTGCTCCGCCGCTACGCCGAGGCGTTCCCGACCGCCTATCGCGAGCGCTTCGCTGGCGCCGCCGCGGTCTACGACATCGAGCGGCTCGAGGAGCTGCGCCAGGGCGCGCCCATCGCCGTCGCGCTCTACCACGCGCCCGACGCGCAATCCTCCGAGCTGCGCTTCAAGATCTATCGCGCGGGAGCCCCGGTGCCGCTCTCCGAAGTCCTGCCGGTGCTCGAGCATCTCGGGCTCAAGGTCATCACCGAGACGCCCTACCCCATCACGCCCGCCGGCGGCCCGCCCGCCTGGATGCAGGATTTCAGCCTCACCGTGCCCGCGGGCGAGGTCGATGTTGCGCGCGACCGCGCCCGCTTCGAGGCGGCGTTCCTGCGGATCTGGTCGGGTGCGATGGAGAGCGACGGGCTGAACCGTCTCGTGCTCGCCGCCGGACTCGATTGGCGCCAGGTCGTGGTCCTGCGCCTCTACTTGAAGGCGCTGCGCCAGGCCGGCAGCGCCTACAGCCAGGCCTATATGGAGGATACGCTCGCCGCCCATCCCGCGATCGCGCATACCCTCGTCGCGCTGTTCGAGCGCCGCTTCGACCCCGCCGGCGACCAGGGCCGCGGCGCCGACATGGCCAGGCTCGTCGCCTCGACCACGCAGGATCTCGATGCCGTCCAGAGCCTTGACGAGGACCGCATCCTCCGGAGCTTCCTGCTGCTGATCACCAGGAGCCTGCGCACCAACTACTTCCAGCGCGACGCCGCGGGCGAGCCGAAGCCCTATCTCTCGGTCAAGCTGTCGAGCCGCGAGATCGACCTGCTGCCGCTGCCGCGGCCGCTTTACGAGATCTACGTGCTGAGCCCGCGCGTCGAGGGCGTGCATCTGCGCGGCGGCAAGGTGGCGCGCGGCGGCATCCGCTGGTCCGACCGCAAGGAGGATTTCCGCACCGAGATCCTCGGCCTGATGAAGGCGCAGATGGTGAAGAACGCCGTCATCGTGCCGACAGGCTCCAAGGGCGGCTTCGTGGTGAAGCGCCCGCCCGCGACGCGCGAGGCGTACCAGGCCGAAGGCGTCGAATGCTACAGGACGCTGCTGCGGGGGCTCCTCGACATCACCGACAACATCGTCGGCAACCGCGTCGTGCCGCCGCGCGACGTGGTGCGCCATGACGGCGACGATCCCTATCTTGTCGTCGCCGCCGACAAGGGCACCGCCAGTTTCTCCGACATCGCCAACGGCGTCTCGGCTGAATACGGCTTCTGGCTGGGCGACGCCTTCGCCTCGGGCGGCTCGGCGGGATACGACCACAAGGCCATGGGCATCACGGCGCGCGGCGCCTGGGAGGCGGTTAAGCGGCATTTCCGCGAGATCGGCACCGACATCCAGACCACGGATTTCACGGTCGCCGGCGTCGGCGACATGTCCGGCGACGTCTTCGGCAACGGCATGCTGCGCTCGGAGCACATCAGGCTCATCGCCGCCTTCGACCATCGGCATATCTTCCTCGATCCCGACCCCGATCCCCGGAAGAGTTTCGCCGAGCGCCGGCGCCTCTTCGCCCTGCCGCGCTCGAGCTGGGCCGATTACGACGCCAGCCTCATCTCGAAAGGCGGCGGTGTCTTCGAGCGCAGCCGCAAATCCGTGCCGGTCTCGCCCGAGATCGCGGCGCGCCTCGGTATCGCTGCCGGGCAGCTGACGCCGGCCGAGCTGGTCCACGCGATTCTCAAGGCGCCGGTCGACCTGTTGTGGTTCGGCGGCATCGGCACTTACGTGAAAGCCGCCGACGAGCGCAACGCCGAGGTCGGCGACCGCGCGAACGATGCGCTCCGCGTCGACGCCGAGGATCTTCGCGCCGGCGTCGTCGGCGAGGGTGCCAACCTCGCCGTCACCCAGCGCGGCCGCGTCGCCTATGCGCTGAAGGGCGGGCGCATCAACACCGACGCCATCGACAACTCCGCGGGCGTCGACACCTCGGACCACGAGGTCAACATCAAGATCCTGACCGGCATGGCCGAGCGCGCGGGCGAGCTGACCCGCAAGCGGCGCGACCGGCTGCTGCAATCGATGACCGACGACGTCGCGGCCCTGGTGCTGAAGCACAACTATGACCAGACGCTCGCCCTGAGCCTGCTCGAGCGCGAGGCGCCGCGCGAGCTTTGGCAGCACGCCCGCTTCATGACCGAGCTGGAGGACAAGGGGCGGCTCGACCGCAAGGTCGAAGGCCTGCCGAGCCAGGCCGCGCTCGACGCCCTCGCCCAGGCGGGCGAGGGACTGACGCGGCCGGAGCTGGCGGTG
>DASVOY010000830.1:0-3742 GCA_036383115.1 Allostellaceae bacterium | reverse complement strand
GCGACATCGACGATCTCGGTCGCGCGCGGCGAGGATACCACCTCGACGTCAACTGGAATGGCGTCGACCGCCCGCGGATCCACCAGGGCGCGGCTGCGCGCGAAGAGCCCCGCCGCCTGCCGCGCCAGCCGATTGACCATCGCGGGATCGCCCTGGGCTGCCTCGGCGATGGCCGCGATGGTCTCGCACTCGAACGCGTCCTCGTCCCAGCCGGCGGTGCGGAGCTGATGGCCGATGAAGGCCGCGACCTCCTCCGGCTCGAGCCGCTGGAGCGGCAGATGCGCGGCGATGGCCGGCTTCAGGAACTGCAGCGTCGGCGCGTCGAGCCTTTCGGCAAAGGACGGCGACGCCAGCAGCACCACCGGCAGGAAATGCGGCTCGTCGAGCCGGGTGAAACGATGCAGTTCGTCGAGGCTTCGGTCATCGAGCGCATCGGCGTTCTGCAGCACGAGAATGCGCATGATGCCCTTGCGCGAATCCTGCATGAGCTGCGACAGGACCGGCCACAACCCGCCCTCGCTCTCCTCGTGCAGCCAGAGTTGCCGCCCGAAGGCCTGCATCAGCTCGTCCAAACCCATGCCCCGGCGGCAGCGGACGAGCGATACGCGACACTCTCCAGCCTTCCCGCCGCTGAGACAACGTTCGATCAGATTCCCGTCCGGCGCCGGCTCGCCCGTGACGAGGACGAAGCCACGCGTCTCCGCAATCGGCCGGGCGATGGCGGCGGCAAGATGCTGATAATGGATATCGGTGGCGAAATAGCCGAAACCGGCCGTGTCGTCGTCGGCGAAAGGCTCGGACGGCGCCGGCAGCCGGGCCGCCATCACAGCGCCGCGCTCCCAGCGGCGCGCGCCGTCGCGCTGCATCGAGAGGCCGCCCACACCTTGGCAAAGAAGAACCGCACCTCGCCTCCCGGGATCGGTTCCGGAAATCGAGGGCCGATTAGGCGCGGTTATGGTTAATTTTTCGCCGAATCTCCGCCCCGTGGCGGGTTGGAATATTTCCCGCTGGCTAGCGGGTCACGTGCGCCGCCACCGCGAGCCACTTTCCGTCTCGGCGTCCCCAAACATCGGTGTAGCGCCCGTTGCGCCGCTCACCGCTCGCTGTCGCATAGCTGGTGCGAGCATGGATGATGGCGACATCGCCCAGAATACGCACGCGGACATCGAGAGCTGCAAGATCGGTGATCGAGACCGGACGCGCGGTCTGTTCGAGGAACTGCTGCTTGTCGACGAGCGACCCATCGGGATTCGAGCAGAGAAAATCTTCGGCCAGGATCTCGTTGAACCGGCGAACGTCGCCATGCTGGACCGAATGGATGTAGTCATTGTTGAGTGCGATCAGCTCATCGAGATCGGTTCGTGCTGCCGTTTCCGAACGCATGATTGCTCCTTCCGCCGGAGGCATCGCTGCTATCGGCCTATGACTCCGCACGCAGCGCGCGCAAGCCGCGCTCGCGGCGCTCGAGCCACCATCCCGCCTGCACCGGCCAGTGCTCGAAATCGGCGGCCTCGCCGAGGAGCGCGCGCTCGGCGTGGAGCGGCCAGTTCGGGTCGTAGAGCGCCTGGCGGCCGATGGCAATGAGATCGGCCTGGTCGTTCTGCAGCACCGCCTCGGCCTGCGCAGGCTCGATGATGAGGCCGACGGCCATGGTCTTGATGCCGGCCTCCCGCTTGATGCGCTCGGCGAAGGGCACCTGGAACCCTGGCTTGCGCACCACCCGCGCCGCCGTCGCCGAGCCGGCAATGCCGCCCGAGGAGCAGTCGACCACGTCGATGTCGCGCGCCTTGAGCTCGCGCGCCAGCGCCACGGTGTCGTCGAGCGTCCACCCGCCATCGATGCCGTCGACCGAGGAGACGCGGAAGAACATGGGACGGTCCTTGGGCCAGGCGGCGCGCACGGTCTCGGCGACCTCGAGCGGGAAACGCATGCGGCCGGCAAGGTCGCCGCCATAGGCGTCGTTGCGCCGGTTGGAGAGCGGCGACAGGAACGAGTGCAGCAGATAGCCGTGGGCGCCGTGGACCTCGAGCGCGTCGAACCCGGCCTCCACGGCGCGCAGCGCGGCGCGGCGGAAATGCTCGCGCAGATTAGCCATCTCCTCGCGCGAAAGCTCCGTAGGCGTGAGCCAGCCCTCGTCCATCGCCAGCGCGCTCGGCGCGACGATCCGCCAGACGTCCTCGCCGCGCGCGCGGTCACTGTCGTCGATGGGGCCGTTGCCGTGCCACGGGCGCTGCATGCTCGCCTTGCGCCCGGCATGGCCGAGCTGGATGGCCGGCACGGCGCCCTGCGACTTGAGGAATTGGGCGATCCGCCGCAAGGGCGCGATGTGCGCGTCCGACCACAGACCCATGTCGCCGTGGGTGATGCGGCCGTCACGATGCACCGCCGTCGCCTCGACGAAGACGGCCCCGGCGCCCCCCAGCGCGAAGCGCGCGAGATGCGCGAAGTGCCAATCGTTCGCCACGCCCTCGACCGCGGAATACTGGCAGAGCGGCGAGATGACGATGCGGTTGCGCAAGGTGACGCCGCGCAGCGCCATCGGCGAAATGAGCAGAGGCTGAGCCATGCCGAACACCGTCCCCAAGGCGTGGTTGCGGAATGATGGCTAGCATGGCGGCGGGCGCGAGGCCAGCCCTGGCTCCTGCACCGCAAACGAGCAATGGGTCCGGTGCGCGATGCCGGGCCGGAACCGAATCCGCTTTGCAGCCTGCCGCGTCGGCAATACTCTGAATATCGCAGCGAAGCTGGATCTCGCGAGTACAAGGCGCCGATCCTGGTCTCCCGCCATGCCTCGCGGGCAGAGCTGTTGCGACGCTCCCTTGCGCGCGGAGTGCGCCTGGCACGCAAGCGGATCCGCGCTGCATGGGCGCAAGGGAGGAAGCGAATGGTCAAAGTCGCCCCAGTGACCGACATCGACGTCTCGCGGGAAGAAATGCTCAAGCACGTGGCGCGCTTCGAAGAGCAGAAGAGTACCGCGAAATCATTCATCGACACGCGTATCCCCGGCCACGAGCGCGAAATCTTCAGCGTCATCGGGCAGAGCACCATGGAAGACCCGGATGTCCGCCCGAGCATACCCGCGCAGGATTTCCATCTCTCGATCATCAAGGCCGATCCCGGCAAAGGGGCGGCGCTCCACTCCCACCTGACCCAGGAAGTCTTCATGCCGCTCACCGGGCGGTGGAGCATTTACTGGGGCCCTAAGGGCGACAAGGAAATTATTCTGGACCCTTACGACGTGATCTCGGTTCCGATCCACGTCATGCGCGGCTTCAGGAACGCCGGCCGCGAAACCGCGCTCCTTCTCGCCGTGGTCGGCGGCCACGATCCCGGCAAGGTCGGCTGGCCGGACGCGATGAAGCAGATGGCGCGCGCTGCGGGGTTGGAGTTGACCGACGGCGGCACATTCCGCGAGATCGCGGCGGCGAAATAGCCGAAGCAACACGTCTGGTGGCCAAGCTCGTCGCATATTGCGCCGCTCGGCGATCGGTGACAAAATTTCATCGGCCCCACTGCGCGTGATCGCGTCGGGGCGGATCGCGCGGCAGGGCCAATGCGGAGCCGCGCCCATTTCTTCTATGCATGCGGCCTCCTGATCCTTGGGCGAAGCCGCGCGTCGCGTGCGCTACTGCGACGTGGGTTTCTCGATCGCATGGGTCAGCCGCCCCGAGCGGTATCGGTCGCGTATAGGCGCTGGCGCCGAAAAGGCGCGCAGCAGCGACAAACAAAACGACACAAGATC
>DASVOY010000829.1:0-1634 GCA_036383115.1 Allostellaceae bacterium | reverse complement strand
GGGCCGATGGAGCCCGAGGTGGTGGAGGCGGTGGAGAACCATCGCTTCGATCCGCTGACCCGGCTCTACTGGCGCAATGCCAGGCTCGACTTCGGTTCTCCCGCCGCGCTCCTGCGCAGCCTCGAGGGGCGGCCGCATGCGCGTGGCCTCGTCCCGGCGCGCGAGGCGGACGATCACCTGGCGCTCCGCACCCTGGCCCGGCAGGCCGAGATCGCCGTGCTCGCCCGCCATCCCGCGGCGGTGCGCCTCCTCTGGGAGGTGTGCCAGATCCCCGATTTCCGCAAGGTGATGAGCGACACCCATGCCCGCCTGTTGGGGCAGATCTACCGGCACCTCGCCGGGCCCAAGGAGCGGCTTCCGATCGACTGGGTGGCGCGGCAGGTCCAGCGCCTCGACCGCATGGACGGCGACATCGACACGCTGATGACGCGCATCGCCCATATCCGCACTTGGACCTACATCGCCCATCGGCCCGACTGGCTCGCGGAAGCGACACAATGGCAGGAGCGGGCGCGCGCCATCGAGGACCGGCTTTCCGATGCCCTCCACGACCGCATCACCCAGCGCTTTGTCGACCGCCGCTCCGCCTTCCTGGTGCGGCAGCTCGCGTCGGACAAGGATCTGCTGGCGTCGGTGAGCCATGCCGGCGAGGTCAAGGTCGAGGGCCATTATGTCGGCCGGCTCGACGGATTCCGCTTCGTGCCCGACGCCCTCGCCGCCGGCGACGAGACCAAGACCCTGCTTGCCGCCGCCAACCGCGTGCTGCGCGGCGAGATCGCCGCGCGCGCCCAGCGCCTCGCCGCGGCACCCGACAGCGAGTTTGCGCTCGCCGCCGAGAACGCCGTCACCTGGCGCGGCGGCGCGGTCGGGCGGCTCCTGCCCGGCGACACCGCCATCCAGCCCAGGGTTGAGGCGCTGCCCGGCGATTTCCTCGAGGGCGAGCTGCGCGAGGGCGTGCGCCGCCGCCTCGCCGCCTTTCTGCGCGATGCGCTGCGCCACGGGCTGCAGCCGCTGTTCCGCGCGCGCGAGGCGGAGCTCGGCGGCGCCGCCCGCGGCCTCGTCTTCCAGCTCGGCGAGGCGCTGGGCAGCCTGCCGGCGCGGGCGGTGGCCGAGCAGCGCGCCGCGCTCGATGCCGCCGACCGCAAGGCGCTCGCCCGTCTCGGCGTACGCTTCGGCACCGAAGCGGTCTATCTCGACTCGCTGCTGAAGCCGCGCGCCATCAAGCTCAGGGCGCTGCTCTGGGCGGTGTGGAACGGCCAGGCACCGCCGGCGGTGCCGACAGGGGTCGCCGAGGAACGCGATTCCGCGGTCTCGGAGGCTGCCTATGCGGCGATGGGCTACCGCGTGCTGGGATCGCGGGTATTGCGTATCGACCGGGTCGAGCGGCTCGCCGCGACGGCCCGCCGGGTCGCGCGGCAAGGCCCGTTCGGCGCGACGCCGGCATTGGCCGCGCTCGCCGGCTGTGCCGTCGACGCGCTCGCCGCCATGTTGCCGGAGCTGGGCTATCGCGCCATGCTCGCCGAGAATGGCGCAGTCAGCTTCCACGCGCGGAAACGCCGCGGCGAGGCGCGCCACGGCAAGACGGGAGGGCGCCGCGCTCGCCGCCCCGCCAAGGAGACGGATGTGGCCGACAG
>DASVOY010000828.1:0-6649 GCA_036383115.1 Allostellaceae bacterium | reverse complement strand
CGTCCACATCGCCGGAATTCGCCTCGCCCCGGGCCACGCCCTGCGCCACGAGATCGATCGCGTCGAACACGCCCCGCAGGCTCGGATCGGCGGCAAGCGTGCCGATCAGCGGCTGCGCCGCGATGATTTGATCGGCGAAGCGCTGCACATCCTGGGTGGAGAGGAAGAGCAGGCCGTTCTGCTTGAAGAAGCGGCCGCCGTCCGGCCGCCGGACCCTGCGGAACAGCGCCTCGTCCGCGCTGAGCTTGGCGGCCAGCGCCGTGGTCGCGTCCTCGGCCTGGTCGGGCGTCTCCGCCTCGACCAGGATCGCCAGCAGGTCCACATTCTGCGGGAAGACCTTTTCGAGCTTCCGCTCTTGCTGGCGCCACGGCAGGTTCGGGTTGATCAGCTTGTTGATGTCCGTGTCGATGCTGATGTTCTGGCTGGCGTAGTAGGCGCCAGCCACGGTCAGCAGGAGCACGACCGCGGTCAGCGCCGCGGCGTGGCGGCGGCTCATCTCGACGAGGCTGGCGATCAGCGCGAGCATGGGCTCCTAGGCCTCGCGATAGAGCAGCAGGATGATGCCGACGAGGATAAAGGCGACCGGCCAGATCCGGGCCGCGGCACGGCTGTCGGGCTCGTCGAGGCGCAGCTCGAGCCAGCGCGCCCAGCCGGCGGTGATGCCGCAAAGCGCCAGCGGCACATGCGTGATCTCGATCAGGAGCTGCTCCTTGATGTTGGCGAGCGCGTGCGAATGGGTCAGCAGCAGCGCGCCGCCGAGCGCGGTGATCAGCGGGAACACCAGCGCCGCACCCGAGCGCCGCAGCCCGCCGCTGCGCACCCGCCACTCGAACAATCCGAACGCGGCGATGAGCGCGATGAAGATGCGGTGCTGCACGACCTCGGGGTCGCGAAAGCTCGCGAAGAAGCCGATATCGCCGAGCGGCCACACCTCGGGGTCCGAGCGGATGAAGAGGAAGGCGGCGAGGCCGAGGAAGAGCAGCGGCCAATGCCGTGCCCAGCGCGCATGTCCCACGCTGCGCTCGAGCAGCGCCAGCACGCCGATGGCGAGCACGAAGACGCCGGCCCAATGATGGTTGTACTCCGACCACGCGATGTCCTCGGCATTCCGCGGCGGTACGATGCCTTCACCTGGCACGAAGGCCTGCGGTCGCGGCGCATTGGCCGCCGCCGTCGCGTCGAGCTGCGCCTGCAGCGCGGAGATCGCCAAGCTCGCGTGATCCGGGCTCCCGAATCTCGGCCAGCGCGGAATAAGTCGCTCGGCGATCTCGTGCAGGCTGGCGCGATCGGTGGGGAGATCGACCGCGGGTGGCTGCGAGGTGAGCGAGGCGGCGGCGAAGAGCACGGTGAGGCCGACGCCGATCTCGACCTCGGCGAAGCGCCGCAGGCGCAGGATCGGCGTTCCCGGCGCGCGTCGCAGCCGGTCGACCAGCAGATAGTTCATGCCGCCGAGGCACAAAAGGCCGAGGAGGAGGAGAAGCTTGGTCGCGACCATGACACCGTAAGCCGTGCCGTAGATCGCATCGAGCGAGCCGATATAGGGCACCGCCATGGCAAGGCCGGCGGCGAGGAGCAGGGCAACGGAGACCATCGAGATCAGCGAGAAGCGCCGGCCGATCTGGCCGTAAGCGACGCCGTCCCGTGCCCGCCCGAGCGCCAGCAGAAAATAGGGGATACCGCCGATCCAGGCCGCCGCCGCTGCCATGTGCAGCAAGTCGGCGACCATCAGCGGCGCGCGGCCGGCGAGCTGCGCGGCGGCATGGCTCACGCCCGCCTGTGCCAACAGGATGATCAGCGCCAGCACGGGCAGCGCTAGAAAGCGCCGCCCATCGAGCGGCCACGCCGCAAGCATCGCGGCGACGATCGCAGCGGCCGCGGCGGTCACTCCGAAGCGGGCGAAATCGGCGCCGAACGCCTCGGCCAGCGAGATCTCGGCCGTGCCTGCCAGCACCAGGCATTCGAGCAGGACGGAAATCAGCTCGACCGAGGCGAAGGCGACGGCGGACCACAGCAGCAGGCGTCGGCAGCGCTCGAGCGCCGCGACGCCGGGCGCGCCGAGCCGCGGCGCGAGCGGACGCGCCAGGAGGGCCAGGAAGAAGATTCCCCCGACGGCGAGCGACTGGGCCGACAGCACCAGGCCGCGCAGCACCACGCTGAGGAAGCCGTAGATGTCGAGCAGCAGCGCCATGCGTCAAGGCGCGATCGAGAAGGGGATATCGCCGCGGGTGATGTGGCCGTCGACGGCGAGAACCTGCCAGCGCAGCCGATAGCGGCCGGGGGCAAGGCCCTCGATCGCCGCGGCGAGCGTATCGGGACTGCCGGACGCGGCGAGCGGCAGTGGCTGCGACGAGCCGTCGGGCCCCATCAATATCAGGCGCGACCGGCCGGCGTCGATACGGCTGTTGAAGCGCAGCCGCACCGGGACGGAAGGTGCCGGAAGCACGGCGTCGACGGCCGGCTCGGCGGCGACGATGATGGCATGCGCCTGGGCGGGCGCCGCGGCGATCACCGGCAGTGCCAGAAGCGGGGCAGCGAGCCGGCGCGGGGAGGGGAGCTGCATGGGCGCCTGTTATTGTGGACCGGCCGCCGGGGCGCAAGCCGAAATCGATCGGGGCCGGCGGCTCAGAATTTGTACCCGACGCGCATCCCGAGATCGGTCAGCCCGGCATTGTGGCGCGCGAGGTTGGCGTTCGACATGTGATCGAGGAACAGAGAGACGTTGACGATAGGGGTCAGCCGGTAGCCGAGCTCGACATATTCGTGGAAGAGCACGCGCGAACCAAGCTGCTTGCGGTGCAGCTTGTCGGCGTTGAGCTCACCATCGTGAATGGCGCCGCCGAGCGCGGCCGAAGCGAAGGCCCGCTCGAGGAACTCGCCCGTCCAGGTCAGGCCGATATAGGCATAGTTCGTCGCTCCGGCGGTGTTGACGGAGACTCCGAGATGGGGACGCGGCCTGGCGATGGCCGTCAAGAGATCGGGAGAGGTGAACAGCACCTCGCCCTTGATGTCGGCGCCCGGCTCCTCGTGCTCGCCGCCGAGCTTCATGTCATGGGCGCTGACGCCGAGCTTGCCTTCGTCGACCCAACGGCTCTGCGCGGTAGCGGAGCCGCAGGCAATCATCGCGAGAGAAAGGGCAACGCCCGGGAGCAGGAGCCGCATCATCGCACCGGTGGATCCGTGAGGGACATCGCGTTGGGAGGAATGACGATTGCCGCGAGGCCTCGGCGGCGCCGATTGACGCTGCCGGAGCGCCCATATAGCTTCCACGGGCCGCTATGGCAAAAAATAGAACGGCGGCAGGGAAGGGCGCGGAGGCGATGACGACAATCAGCCGCATGGTTGCGGCGGACGGTCGCGTGGCGCAGGCCGGGGCAGAGCCGGTCATCGCCGTGCGCCGGCTGACCAAGTCCTATGCGACGGGTGGCGGCCCGCTCGTGGCGCTGCAGGACATCGACTTCGCGGTGGGCGAGGGCGAGTTCATCGCCGTGCTCGGGCCGTCGGGCTGCGGCAAGTCGACCTTGCTCAAGATCCTCTCCGGCCTGTTGCCGGCGAGCGGCGGCGAGGCGCGCCTGCGCGGCACGCGCATCGCCGGTCCGCGGCGCGACATCGGCGTCGTGTTCCAGTCGCCGGTGCTGTTTCCCTGGCGCAGCGTGCTCGACAACGTGCTGCTGCCGGCGGATGTGCAGGGTCTCGGCCGGACGCGACACGAGCGCATCGCGCTCGACTTGCTGGCGCTGGTCGGGCTCGGCGGCTTCGAGCGGCGCTATCCCTGGGAGCTCAGCGGCGGCATGCAGCAGCGCGTGGCCATGGTGCGCGCCCTCATCCACGATCCTGCCATGCTGCTGATGGACGAGCCCTTCGGCGCGCTCGATGCGATGACGCGCGAGCAGATGAACCTCGAGCTGCAGCGCATGTGGCTCGAGCGCCGTAAGACCGTCGTTTTCATAACGCATTCGATCCCCGAGGCGGTGTTTCTGGCCGACCGTGTGCTGGTGATGACCCCGCGCCCGGGCCGCATCGCCGAAACGGTCGAGGTGGACATCTCCCGGCCGCGGGCACTTGAAGTGATGAACACCGCCGAGTTCGGTTCGTTCGTGGCGCGCATCCGCCGGCATTTCAGCGCAAAGGGGGGCGTCGATCTATGAGCCGGTTTGGCAACCCCTATCTTCGCATCCTGTTGCTCCTGCTGCTGCTGGGGCTGTGGCAGGAGGCAGTGCGGCTTTTCGAGGTGCCGGTCTACATCCTGCCCGCCCCGTCGGGCATCGCCGTCGCCTTCTATCGCGGCATCGTCAGCCTCGTCTACGTGCAGGGCCTGTGGATCACGGTGCTCGAGACGCTGCTGGGATTCGTCGTCGGCACGGCGCTCGCCTTCGTGCTCGGTACCGTGCTCGCCTTGAGCCGGCGGGTCGAGTACTACCTCTATCCCTTCATCGTTATGTTCCAGTCGCTCCCCAAGGTGGCGCTGGCGCCGCTCATCGTCGTGTGGTTCGGGCTCGGCCTCACCTCGAAGGTGGTGAACGCTGCGCTCATCGCCTTCTTCCCATTGATGGTCAACACCATCGTGGGATTGCGCTCGGCCGACGAGGATCGCGTCAACCTGATGCGTTCGCTCAATGCGAACGAATGGCAGATCTTCTGGATGCTGCGCCTGCCCGGCGCTCTCCCTTTCATCATGGCCGGCCTCGAGGTGGCGATGATCTTCGCGCTCATCGGCGCTATCGTCGCCGAATTCGTTGGCGCGCAGAACGGGCTGGGCGTGCAGATCCAGCAACTCAATGCCATGCCCGACATCGCCGGCGTGTTCTCGATCCTGCTGATCCTCTCGATCCTAGGCTTGCTGCTCAACCAGATCATCCTCCTGGTGCGACGCCGCGTCTTGTTCTGGGATCCCTCGATGAAGATGGCGCCGGACGAGGTCAAGACGACGCCGGAGGACATCAGAAGGAGAGAGATCGCATGAGACATTTGATCGGGCTTGGACTCGCCGCGGCGCTGGCGCTGGCCGGGGGGACCGAGGCGCGGGCCGAGACGTTGCGCGTCGGCTGGTGCGCGAAGACGGTGACATCGGCGGCGGCCCCTTTCGCCATCGCCAACAAGATGGGCTGGTTCAAGCCGGGCGGGTTCGAGGTCGAGCTGGTGCCGCTACCGGGCTCCGCCGACTGCGTCAAATTCGTCGGCACGCGCGAGGTCGCCTATGCGCTGCCCTCGGTCGAGCCTTTGGGCATGCTGCGGCCGCAGGGCCTGCTGGCCAGGGTCTTCTACACCGCCTATCAAGGCAACATCTATGGGCCCGCCGTGCCGGCGGACAGTCCGATCAAGACGCTCGCGGACTTGAAGGGCAAGAAGATCGGCGTGCAGTCGATGGCCTCTGCCGGCGTGCCGGTGGCGCGCGCCATCGCGAGCGATCTCGGCCTCAATCCCGACACCGACATCAGCATCATCGCCATCGGCGAAGGGGCACAGGCGGCAGCGTTGCTGCGCTCGAAGCAGGTCGATGCCTTGAGCTTCTACGACACGCAATATGCGCTGATCGAGAATGCCGGCGTTCCGCTGCGGCGGCTCGAGGCGAAGATGATCGACCGCTTCCCGTCGAACGGATTCATCGCGCTCGACGACACGCTCGCCAAGCACCGCGCCGAGGCGGTGACGCTGGCGCAGGGCTACGCCAAGGGGACGATCTTCGCCATCAGCAATCCCGAGGCCGCCGTGCGCATCGTGTGGGAGGTCTTCCCGCAGACCAAGGCCACCGGCAAGGACGAGGCGACGGCGCTCAGGGACGACATCAAGACGCTCGAGGCGCGCGCGGCGAACTGGCGCCTGGAGAAGGCAGGCGTCGCGCGCTGGGGCGAGAATTCCGAGGCCAACTACCAGGCCTATCTTGACTTCCTGCTGAAGTCGGGGGTGATCAGGCAACCGGTGAAGGCGGCGGACGTCATCACCAACGACCTCATCGCCGACGTCAACGCCTTCGACGCTCAGAAGATCATGGCCGACGCCAAGGCCTACAAGCTGCCGAAGTAGCGGCGCGCCGCCATGAAGGTCACGGTCTTCGGGGCGGGCGCCATCGGCGGCTACATCGCGGCAAGGCTCGCGCTCGCCGGCAACGACGTCTCGGTGGTGGCGCGCGGCGCGCATCTCGCGGCCATGCGCGAGCGTGGCCTCGTCCTCGACGACCGCGGCAAGCTGCGCACCGTCCGGCTCCGCGCCACCGATCGGGCCGGGGAGCTGGGGCGCCAGGAACTCGTCATCATCGCCGTCAAGGCGCACGCGATGGCAGAAGTGGCGCCGGCGATCGCCGCTCTGCTCGACCCGGAGACGGTGCTGGTGCCGGCGCAGAACGGCATTCCCTGGTGGTTCACCCATGCCGCCGGCGGCACTCTCGAGGGGGTGCGCCTCACCGCCGTCGATCCCGAGGGCCGCCTCGCCGCGCAGCTCGATCCCACGCGCATCGTCGGATGCGTCGTCTACATGGCGGCGGCCGTGCCTGAGCCGGGCCTGGTGCGGCGCTTCGGCGGCAACATGCTGATCCTGGGCGAGCCCGACGGGTCCGCCTCGGCGCGGCTCGCCCGCCTGGCCGAGCTCTTCGGCGCCGCCGGCATCAAGATCGAGACGACGCCGCGGATTCGCGACGCGGTGTGGACGAAGCTCT
>DASVOY010000827.1:0-6639 GCA_036383115.1 Allostellaceae bacterium | reverse complement strand
TCCTCGCCGACGAGCTCGCCGAGGCCCAGGAGGCCGCCAGCGCGCGGCACCAGAACGGGAATGGCGCCGCCCCTGTCGAGGGCAGGCTTGCCGCCGGTATCGATCACCTCGCCCAACGCATCGAAGCGATTGCCGTCAGGCTCGAGACGCCCCACATTTAGGAAGAGGATGGGGCTGCACGGTGCGTTAGGTCGCACATACCCCGGGGCCGATATCGACCTCAAGGGGGCTGTCCCTGCCGAAGCCTTGGCTTCGGTATATGGCTCCCACCTGCGTTAGCGGGCCACGAGGGTCATGCAATGCCGACGGCCGAGGCGGCTCCATCCTCACCTTGATCGATCTCCTCACAGGCGATTTGCATCAGACGGCGGTATCGTCGGCCGGAGGCGGCGGCGTGTTATGATGGGGCAGGATGTGGCGGGAAGGATGGGCTGGGCATGAGATTTCTGCTGTGCGGCGACATTGTCGGGCGCTCCGGGCGCAGTGTCGTGATCGAGAACATGCCGCGGCTGCGCCGCGACCTCGGTCTCGATTTCGTCGTGGCGAACGGCGAGAACGCCGCGCATGGCTTCGGCATCACCGACAAGATCTGCGCCGAGCTTTACGCTTGCGGCGTCGATGTCATCACCACCGGCAACCATGTCTGGGACAAGCGCGAGATCATCCCCTATATCGACGGCGATCCGCGCCTGCTGCGGCCGGCGAACTTCCCGCCCGGCACGCCCGGCAAAGGGCACGTCGTGTTCGACCTCGCCGACGGGCGCAGGCTCCTGGTGATCAACGCCATGGCACGGCTCTTCATGGATGCGATCGACGATCCCTTCGCCGCCGTCGACCGGCTGCTGGCGGAGCACCCGCTCGGCACCGTCGATGCCATCCTCGTCGATTTCCACGGCGAGGCGACCTCCGAGAAGATGTCGATGGGCCATTTCTGCGACGGCCGGGTCTCGGCGGTGATCGGCACGCACAGCCATGTGCCCACGGCCGACACGCAGATTCTGCCCAAGGGCACCGCCTATATGACCGATGCCGGCATGTGCGGCGACTATGATTCCGTCATCGGCATGCAGAAGGAGACTGCGGTCGCCCGCTTCGTGCGCAAGATGCCCGGCGACAGGCTGCAGGCCGCCGAGGGCGAGGGCACGCTCTGCGCCGCCTTCGTCGAGACCGACGACGCGACCGGCCTGGCCCGGCGCATCGCGCCGCTCCGCCTCGGCGGCAGGCTGCAGCCGCAATGGCCGCTCGGTGAAGAGCTCGCCGCCATCGTCATCTGACCCCGGCCCGGCCCATTCGCGATCGGGCATGCGACCCTTCATGGGTTATGATGAGCGCGTTCCGCTCACTCAGCCCAGGGAGGGGACGATGCCGCTCAACTTCGGGTCGGGCCGCGGTTGCATCACCCGACGGACAATGCTCGCAGCCGGCGCGGCCATGGCAGGCGCGGCGCCGGCCTTGGCGGAGGAATGCCGCATCGGATCGCCGACGCACCATAAGGGTCCGGCCGTTTTCATGGACTACGACCAGGTCGAGCTCGACGCCTCCTATGACCAGACCTACTACGAGCCGCTGATCGCCCGCGTGGCGCAGCGCCTCGCCTCGAACAGCGAGGCCGTGCGCGCCCGCATCGGCGCGCCCCGCCGCGCCGCTTACGGGCCGAGCGAGATCGAGAAGCTCGACGTTTACCGCACTGGTCGTGCCAAAGCGCCGATCTTCGTCTTCATTCACGGCGGCAATTGGCTTTCGGGATCGGCCAAGGACTACGCGTACCCGGCCGAGATGTTCGTGAAGGCCGGAGCGCACTACGTCGCGCTCGATTTCATCGCGATCAAGGAGGCGGGCGGTGACCTCGGCGTGATGGCGGTGCAAGTGCGGCGCGCGATCGCCTGGGTGCATAAGAACGCCGCAAGCTTCGATGGCGATCCCGACCGCCTCTATGTCGGCGGGCACTCCTCCGGCGGCCATCTCTGCGGCGTCGCTCTGGTGACGGATTGGCAAGGCGAGTTCGGCCTCCCCGCCGACGCGGTCAAGGGTGGGCTGTGCATGAGCGGCATGTACGACATGGCGCCGGTGCGGCTGTCGTGGCGCCGGAGCTATGTCAACTTCACCGATGCGATGGCGGACGCGATGAGCTCGCAACGCCACATCGACAAACTGCGCGCGCCGGTCGTCGTCACCTACGGCACCTTCGAGACGCCCGACTTCCAGCGCCAGGGTCGCGACTTTGCCGCCGCGGTGAAGGCGGCGGGCAAGCCCGTCGATCTCATCGAGGCGCCGAACCACGCCCACCTGGAAATGGCGGAATCGCTCGGCAATCCTTACGGGCCGAACGGCCGCGCCGCGCTCGCCCTGATGAAGCTGGCCTCGGCCTGAGGGCAGAGCCTCGCTGCCGGGCCGACGCGGTGATCGGGCCCCATGCCGGCAGCGCATGGGTGCCGTGTGGTGTATCGAGTTGCATAATGAAACCAATGCGGCCAGCATGATTCGAGTTTGCGAGGCGAGGCACTAATGCGGTTTGAGGCTGGCGAGCAACGCGCGCGTCTCGGGACCGGCGCCTGGGCCGGGAGCAAGCCCGACATTGCCCCGATGCAGCGGCTTGCCGCTGCTGCGATCGACGAGAACGGGCTCGATCGGCTTGCCGGTCTCGCGGTCGATGAGCACCATCGCCGGGCCTTTTGCGGGGGCCGCCCAGCGATTGCCCCAGGCCGCCAGCGCGGTCAGCACCGCGAACAGGTCGCGGCTCTTGTCGGTGAGGCGATACTCGTGGCGGCGCGGGCGCTCCGCATAGAGGCGCTTCTCCAGGAGACCGGCCGCCACCAGCCGCTTCAGCCGGCGGCTCAAGATGTTGCGGGCGATGCCGAGGCTCTCCTGGAACTCCTCGAAGCGGCGCCGGCCGCGCATTGCGTCGCGGAGGATGAGCAGGCTCCACCATTCGCCTACCACCTCCAGGCTGCGGGCCGTTGGACATTCCATGTGAGCGAAGCTCTTGCGCTGCATCGCGCAAGTTTAGCGCAGTAAGTTGCATTATGCAACTAACAGATGGAGGCGGATGATGGTTCGGTTGAACAGCCTCGCGCAGGCCCAGGCAAACACGGGGCCGCAATTCGATTGCGGCGAGCTGGCTTGGCTGCCTCGGCTCGGCGCTTTCCGGGTACGGCCGCTGCGGGCGGCAGATCACCGGGCTTATCGCGCCTTCGGCGCCAGGCTCGACCCGGACGATCTCAGGCTGCGCTTTGCCCGGCCGGTCAAGCTCGACAGCCCGGTGCTCCACGCGCAGTTCCGGGACATCGACCATGATCGGGTCGAGGTGTTCGCGGCTTTCGACGCTGCCGGCGCGATCCTGGGCGTCGCCCGCTTCGTTCGGACGTCACCGGCCAGCGCCGAGATTGCCCTCATCGTCCGTTCCGATCTCAAGCGACGCGGCCTCGGCCGGGTGCTGCTCGATCGGCTCCTGTGGCATGCCTGTCTGCTCGGCCTTGCCGAGCTGACCGGACAGGTCCTCTACGAGAACCGCGCGATGCTCCGCCTCGCCGCCCAAGCCGGTTTTCGCGTCATCGGCGGCAGCGGCGTGATGGCCGATCTGCGCAAGGATATTCGTTCGCTGCCGACCGCTGCCGTTTGCCATGCCGCCGGGGCGCACTAGATATAGAGTCTTTTCGGCAGCCCGGCAGGAGCGGCCCATGCAGGCCGTGGTGACGGTGGAGGCATGGGCATGAGCGACACATCGCGCGGCCGTACAAACGGGAGGCCGCCAAGCGGCGCGGAATCGCGGCGTGCGGTGATCACGGCCGGCATCATCATCGTGCTGTTGATCGTTGCGGTCGGCATCTACGCCTGGGTCTTGCTCGGCACCAGCTCGATGAGCGCTCAAGGCTACATCGCGCTCGCGCTCGGCATCATCGCCACGCTCGGCCTCGGCATCGGCCTCATGGCGCTGGTCTTTTTCAGCAACCGCTACGGCTATGACGAGCGCGTCGGACGCGGCGGGGAAGGGCGCGGAGGCGACGGGTCGCGCTAGCGCGGAGGCCGCCGGCACGCCGCAATGCTGCCATATTGACCCGCTAAGACGCCAAGACCTGTCGCACGGACTCCGCTTGCGAGCCGGGGTTGGTCATTTCACCGGATATGCTATGGTCCCGAGCCGAACCCCCAGGAATTTCAGGAACTAGCGATCAGCCATGGCGGGCCATTCCCAATTCAAGAACATCATGTACCGCAAGGGCGCGCAGGACAAGAAGCGCGCCAAGATCTTCACCAAGATCATTCGCGAACTCACCACTGCCGCCCGTGCGGGATTGCCCGATGTGGCGTCGAACCCGCGGCTGCGCGCCGCCGTCAACGCCGCCAAGGAAGCCAACATGCCCAAGGATACCGTCGAGCGCGCGATAAGGCGCGGCGCCGGCGGCGAGGAGGGCGAGAATTACGAGGAGGTGCGCTACGAGGGCTATGGCCCCGGCGGCGTCGCCATCATCGTCGAGGCGCTGACCGACAACCGCAACCGCACCGCCAGCGACGTGCGCACCGCCTTCACCAAGGCGGGCGGCCACCTCGGCGAGAGCAACAGCGTAAGCTTCCTCTTCGACCGCATGGGCCAGGTGATCTATCCCGCGAAGATCGCTTCGGCGGACGAGATGTTCGAGGCTGCAGTCGACGCCGGCGCCGACAATGTCGAGAGCAGCGCGCAGGAGCATGCCGTGACGGTGGCGCCCGAAGCGCTCAACGCGGTGCGCGACGCGCTCGAGCAGCGCTTCGGCGCGCCCGCCTCGGCGCGGCTGGTGTGGAAGGCAAAGACCCAGACACCTGTGGAAGGGCAGGCGGCGGAAGCGCTTTTCAAGCTCCTCGAGACCCTGGAGGACAGCGACGACGTGCAGAACGTGTTCGCCAATTTCGAGGTGTCCGACGAGGTCATGGCGCGGTTGAGCGCCTGACCGCGACGGCAGCATCGGCCAAGGACATCGTCATGCGTCTGCTGGGGCTCGATCCGGGGCTGCGCCACACCGGCTGGGGCGTGGTCGATGTCGCCGGCAACCGGCTGAGCCACGTCGCCGACGGCGTCGTCCATTCGCGCGACGGCGAGAAGCTGGCGACGCGCCTCGTCGATCTCTTCCGCCAGCTGAACGGCGTGCTCGACCGCTTCCGTCCCGACGAGGCCGCGGTGGAGGAGACCTTCGTCAACAAGAACCCGGCCTCGACCTTGAAGCTCGGCGTGGCGCGCGGCGTGGTGCTGCTGGTGCCGGCCGAGCGCGGCATCCCGGTGTTCGAGTACTCGGCGAATTTGATCAAGAAATCGGTGGTCGGCGTCGGCCATGCCGACAAGCAGCAGGTCGAGATGATGGTGCGCCGCCTCTTGCCGGGCGCGACGCTCGAGGCGCCCGACGCCGCCGATGCCCTCGCCGTCGCCATTTGCCACGCCCACCATGCCGCGACGCAGCGCGCCTGGGCGGCGGGAGCGGCGCGATGATCGCCATGCTTGCGGGCATCGTCGACCAATCCAGCGCCGACGGCCTTGTGCTCGACGTCAATGGCGTCGGCTATCTCGTCTTCGCCTCGGCGCGCACCCTGGCGCGGGCGCCGGCGCGGGGCGAGCCGATGCGCCTCCTTATCGAGACGCATGTGCGCGAGGACCACATCCATCTCTACGGCTTCGCCGACGAGGCGGAGCGCGGCTGGTTCCGACTCCTCACGACGGTGCAGGGGGTGGGCGCGCGAACCGCGCTCGCCATCCTGAGCGTGCTGGCGCCCGACGCGCTCGCCACCGCGATCATGGCGCAGGACCGGGCTGTGGTTGCGCGTGCCGACGGCGTCGGGCCGAAGCTGGCGGCGCGTGTCGTCAACGAGCTCAAGGACAAGGTGAGCGGCATCGCGCTCGGGCCGGCGGCGGCAGGTACACCGGCAGGGGCGGCGACGGCCGGCGCCGCGGCTGACGCCGTCTCGGCGCTGGTCAATCTCGGCTATTCCCGCACCGACGCCTTCGGCGCCGTGGCGCAGGCGGCGAAGCGGCTCGGCGCCGAAGCCAAGATCGACGCCCTCATCCGCGCGGGGCTCCAGGAGCTCGGGCGATGAGCGGGAAGCGCGTGGTGGCGCCCGAGCAGCGCCAGGACGACGCCGCCGAGGCCTCCTTCCGGCCGCTCACCCTCGACGAGTTCATCGGCCAGTCGCAGCTGCGCGAGAATCTCCGCATCTTCATCGCGGCGGCGCGCTCGCGCGGCGAGCCCCTCGACCATGTGCTGTTCTCCGGGCCGCCCGGCCTGGGCAAGACGACCTTGGCGCAGATCGTCGCGCGCGAGATGGGCGTTGGCTTCCGCGCGACGTCCGGGCCGGTGATCCAGCGCGCCGGCGACCTCGCCGCGCTCTTGACCAACCTCCAGCCGCGCGACGTGCTCTTCATCGACGAGATCCACCGGCTGACGCCCGCGGTGGAGGAGATCCTCTATCCCGCGATGGAGGATTTCCAGCTCGACCTCATCATCGGCGAGGGCCCGGCGGCGCGCTCGGTGCGCATCGACCTGCCGCCCTTCACGCTGGTCGGCGCGACGATGCGCTCGGGCCTCATCATGCGCTCACTGCGCGAACGCTTTGGCATCGCCGCAAGCCGTCCGCGCCGCTCGAGGCCGTCACGATGTGAAACCCCTCCGTCGCGAG
>DASVOY010000826.1:0-1799 GCA_036383115.1 Allostellaceae bacterium | reverse complement strand
GACCAGCGGTGCTGGCTCGACGCGTCGCTCGACGACCCCAAGGTGGCCGCACTGATCGAGGAGATTCGTCGGCTTTCCAGCGATACCGGCCTGTGGTGGATGGAGAGCGGCAATGCACTGGTGACGGTCTCGCTCGACGAGTGGCGCAGCATCTACGCCCGACGCGCCGGCACTGGATGAGCTGGCGGATAAAGCCGGGCGGCACGCGCCTGCACGAAATCGGCAAAAGAACGGCGAGGAATTTCCGCCGCGGCGTCATCACCGCGGCATAGAGCGCCGCCATAGTCCCGCGAGGTCCGGCGGCCCCGGGCAGCACAGGATGGAGAGCTCATGCGCGTTCTCATCATCAACCCGCCGCATCCCTCGATCGGCAGCCGGATTCCGCGAGAGCAGCTGCCGCCCCTCGGGCTCCTGTATGTCGGCGGATCGCTGATCGACGCCGGGCATGAGGTGCGGTTGCTCGATGCCGAGTTCGGTCCGATGTCGCCGCAGGCGATCGTTCAACAAGCGATCTCCTACCGTCCGGCGGCGCTTCTGCTCGGGCATTCAGGCTCGACCTCCGGTCACCCCGTGGTCGCCGACCTGACCCGCGAGCTTCACGTTGCGTTACCTTCTGCCTTCATCGTCTATGGCGGCGTCTTTCCGACCTATCACTGGCGCGACGTCCTGGAGGAGGAGCCGCAGATCGATGTGATCGTGCGCGGGGAGGGCGAAGCGACCGCGCCTCGCGTGATGGCGGCGCTGGAGTCGGGCGCGCCGCTCCGTGCCATTCACGGCATCGCTCACCGCGAGAAGGGCTCGCCGCAGGCGACGCCGGCCGCGCCGATGATTCATGATCTAGAGTCGGTGCGGATAGGCTGGGAATTGATCGATCATCGCCGATACAGCTACTGGGGCGGCAAGCGCGCCGTGGTCGTCCAGTTCTCTCGCGGCTGTCCGCACTTGTGCAACTACTGTGGGCAGCGGGGTTTCTGGACGCGCTGGCGCCATCGCGATCCGAAAAAGCTCGCCGCCGAGATCGCTCGGCTGCATCGAGACCATGGCGTCGAGGTCTTCAATTTCGCCGACGAAAACCCGAGCGCGGCGCGGAAGCCGTGGCGCGCCTTTCTGGAGGCGCTCATCGCTGAGAATGTCGAGGTCACCCTGGTGGGATCGACGCGAGCCGACGATATCGTTCGCGATGCCGATATACTTCATCTCTACAAGAAGGCCGGCTTCGAGCGCTTCCTGCTCGGGATGGAAAACACCGACGAAGACACGTTGAAGCTGATCAAGAAGGGCGGAACGACGGCGGCGGACAGAGAGGCGATCAAGCTGCTGCGTCGCCACGGGATACTGTCTATGGCGACCTGGGTTACCGGCTTCGAGGAGGGAACCGACAGAGACTTTTTGCGCGGCATGAAGCAGCTGCTCTCCTATGATCCCGATCAGATCCAGGCGCTGTATGTGACGCCGCACCGTTGGACGCCATACTATCGGCTCGCCGTCGACCGACGCGTCATTCAGACCGACCAGCGCCGGTGGGATTACAAGCATCAGGTGCTGGCGATGCGCCACATGGCGCCGTGGCGTGTCCTGTTGTGGGTCAAGACCATCGAGGCCGTGGCGCAGCTTCGCCCTCGCGCGCTGTGGCGCGTGATCGCCCACCCCGATCCCAAGATTCGCCATGCCATGCGCTGGTACTACCGGATGGGGCGCCGCGTCTGGTTCCATGAGATCGTGAGCTTCCTGTTCCGCGAGCCCCGCGTCAGCGACGGCCCGACTGTCGCGACGTTCTGGGGGGCCCCGCAAGACGCCGA
>DASVOY010000825.1:0-8997 GCA_036383115.1 Allostellaceae bacterium | reverse complement strand
GGCGTCCGACGCTGCCCGCCTCGCCCTGGTTTTCCAGGGCGGAAGCCTGTGGGCCATGCTGCTGAGCCTGTTGTGGCCCGTCTATCCCTATAAGCCGGCGCGGCGCGCCGTGACCGCGCTTTACCGCGCGCTCGGCGATATGGCCGCGGACCTCGTCGATCTGGCGACATCGCGGCTGACCGATGCCGTGCGCGGCGAGGCGGCGGTCGAACCCTGGCCGGGCTTGGATCGGCAGCGGCTCGACGATGCGCAGCAGAAGATCGTGCAGCAGCTCGCCCTGCTCGACGGCGCGACGCAGCGCTTCATCGCGGCGCGTCGAGGATGATCCGGCCTGTCGCCGCCGTCTAGTACCAGCCGCGGGCCGCCTTTGCGCCCAGCATCTCGGCGTAGAGATCGGTGCGCCGGTCGCGCAGCACTTGATTGAACTCGCTCCAGTTGCGCTTGCGGCGCGCGTCGGAAAGATTGACGTCGGCGAGGATCATCTCCTCACGGTCGGCACTTGCCGGGCCCGCGAGCGGCCAGCCGGTGTGCCCGACGATGATGCTCCGCCCGAGGAAGGGTTGCCCCCGCTCGGTCCCGACGCGGTCGGCCGCCGCGACGAACATCGCATTGGCGTGGGCGCCACCCATGGCGAGGATATTCGCCATCACCGGCAGGGTGCCAGGTTGCTCCGGCATCGGCACCCAGTTGGTCGGCACGCACAGCAGGTCGGCGCCTTGCAGCGCGGCAAGGCGGAAGATTTCCGGAAACCAGATGTCGTAGCAGATCGCCACGGCGATGCGGCCGATGCCGGTGTGGAAGACCGGCACGCCGAGATTGCCCGGCTCGAAGAACAGATTTTCGGCCGCCCAGAGATGGTTCTTGCGGTACTTGCCGACCATCCCATGGGGACCGAGCACGACCGCCGCGTTGTAGAGCGCCGGTCCGTCGCGCTCGGCGATGCCGGCAACGATATGCATGCCGTGCCGCGCGGCGAGTTCTGCCCAGGCGCGGCAGCTGGGACCGTTCGGCACCTCCTCCGCGGCGTCGAACGCTTCCTGGCGTGTCCTGAAGACATAGCCGGAATTGCAAAGCTCGGGCAGCACGGCGAGTTGCGCGCCGCCTTCGGCCGCACCGGCGAGCATTGCCAGGCTCTGCTCGACGTTTCTCTGTTTTTCGCCGACGCGCGGCTCCATCTGCAGGCAGGCGATACGCACCTTGCTTTCCGCCATCGGCGATTTCGCTTCCATCCTCGTCCTCCTGCCTCAAAGCCGCGGCCGCCGAGCCGCCCAATCATGCCGCCGCTCATACGCATGTGCCACACGCAGCACCATGCGTTCGTCGAACGGCTTCCCGGCAATCTGCAGCCCGATCGGCAGGCCGCCGCGGTCGAAGCCGCAGGGCAGCGAGATCGCCGGCAGCCCCGTCAGGTTATAGGGATAGGTGAGCCGCCAGGACGCCGCCAGAACGCTCTCGGGCTCACCGCCGACGGCGGCTTCCCACTCGCCGCGTGGCCAGGCGGTGAGCGGCATGGTCGGGCCGACGATCACGTCGAGATCGGCGAACTGGCGGCGGAAATCATCCATCAGCACGCGGCGATATTGCTCGGCCTTGAGATAATCCGCGCCGGTGACGAAGCGGCCCATCTCGACGAGCGCGCGCACATCGCGTTGGAAATGCCGCACGCGCCCGGCGCGCAATGACGTGTCGTGATAGGCGGTCGACGACGCGAGCTCGATGGCAAAGATGGCGCCAAGCGAATAGTCCAGGTTCGGAATCCGGAATTCGCGGATGCTGGCGCCGGCCTGCGCCAGATCGCGGATCGCCTCTTCGACCGCCGCCTCGACGTCGGGCTGATTGCGCGCGAAGAAATGGTTGCGGCAGACGCCGATGCGAAGCCCGCCGACGGGCTGGCCCAGCGCCGCCGCGTAGTCCGGAACCGGGCGGTCCTGGCCGGCGGGATCGCCAGGATCAGCGCCGGCAAGGATGCCGAGCATGAGCGCGGCGTCGCCGACCGTCCGCGTCAACGGCCCGGCATGGTCGAGCGACCAGCTATGCGGCACGATGCCGGCGCGGCTGACCCGGCCGAAGCTCGGCTTGAGCCCGACGATGCCGCAGAGGCTGGCGGGGATGCGGATCGATCCGCCGGTATCGGAGCCGAGCGCGGCTGCGGCGAGCCCCGCCGCCACCGCCGCCCCCGAGCCGCCGCTCGAGCCGCCGGGGACGCGGCTTTGGTCCCAGGGGTTGCGCGTCGGCGGCGTCACCGTGCCCCAGGCGAATTCGTGCGTGCGCGTCTTGCCGATGAGGATGGCGCCCGCCGCGCGCAGCCGCGCCGCAGCGGTGGAATCCGCCAAGGGAAAGGCGATGCCGGGCGCCGCGGTGCCGGCCGTGGTCGGCATGTCCCGCGTCAGGTAATTGTCCTTGATCGCGATGGGCACCCCATGCAGCGGCCCGCGCCACTGGCCCGCGCGAATGTCGCGCTCGGCCTCCTGCGCTGCCGCGAGCGCCGCGTCGGAGACGTGGACGAAGCTCAACAGCGCGCCGTCATGGCGCGCGATGCGGTCGAGGAATGCCTCGGTGAGCGCCACCGGCGAGAGCTTGCCGGCGCGGAGCTCGGGAGCGAGCGCCTCGATCGGCGATGCCGTGATCTCGGCGCTCACGACGCGCTCTCCTGGTCCCAGCCGGAGCTGGGATCGAAGACCACGGCCGGATGCACGTCCGTCAGGTCGAGCGCGCGGAGCTGCTTCACGGCGTCGAGGATACCGGCATAGAGCCGGAGAATCTCCGCCAGCCGCTCCGGCGGCAGGTCGATGCCGAGGATGTCGCGATAGAGATCCGGGGTCCTGTCCTGCATGGCTTCACCTCGTGCTTCCGTCATTGCGCGCCGCCACCGCCCGGGCGCTCGGACGGCGGCCGCAGCAGCATCGCGCTCACCTGCGGGCCGAGCGCGCCGGCCGGCTTGCCGCGCCGCGGCATGCCCTCGATGAAGGGCAGAAGCTGCACCTTCGCCACCGTATAAATGCGGCGCAGCTCGGCGACCGGATCGCGATGCTCGTCGACGCGCAGGTCGAGCCAGGCGTAGTCCTCGGTGTGATGCACGCGGAGCGCCGCCGATTGCTTGCAGCGCTTGTCGCCGCCCGCGGCCTGTCCCGCCTCGAGCGCCCGCATCAGGCGCTCGGCGAGGTCGAGCGGCGCGCTGCCGCGGAAGCTCTCCGCCATCGCGTCGAGCGTGGCGGCGCCGACGAGCATGTTGCCTTGGATGGCGACGCCCTCGTCGAGGATGTGGCCGCACCAGGGCGTGCAATCGCCGCCGGTGAAGGTAGCGCTTCTCCCCGCGGCATCGACGATCCCGATCTGGCGCAACCCCTTGTTCTCATCGGCCGAGAGAACGGTGTCGAGCGCTTCCGGCGCCGCCCTTCCCTTCGCCATCAGGCGAAGCGCGTCGATCGCCAGATACGGGTTGACCCAGGCCTGCGTCGATACCGCGCCGACCCCGGATTGGAGGTAAGGGCAGAGCGCGCCCACCGCCGGCACCGCCGTGCTCACCGCGACGCCGAGCATCCCGGTTCCAGGACAGCGCGCGACGATGGAGAAGGTGTTCAACGGCAGCATGCTCGTCTTCGCTCCTCAGGCCCGGCTGATCGCCACCTACACGCTGCTCAGCTCTCGCGTGATCTTAGCGTCGGCGCCGGGATCGGCGATGCGCCCGGTGTCGACGATCTCGCCGCGCTTCAGGACGGCGTAGCCGTCGGCGACGGCGCTGGCGAAACGCACATTCTGCTCGACCAGCAGCATGGCGACTCCCGAAGCGGCGCGCTCGGCGCGCAGCACCTCGGCGAGCTTCTGCACGACGGAAGGCTGCAGCCCCTCGCTGATCTCGTCGATGAGCATGAGCCTGGGGCGTGCCATGAGCGCGCGCGCGACGAGCAGCATCTTCTGCTCGCCGCCGCTCAATGTCCCCGCGCGCTGGCGCAGGCGCTCGGGAATGAACGGAAAGAAGCTGCCGATGCGCTCGATCTCCCGGGCGAAGCGCGTCTCCTCGGGCAGGCCCAGGCGCAGATTGTCGCCGACCGACAGATCCTGGAAAAGCGCCTGCTCCTGCGGGCTGTAGGCGATGCCGCGCCCAGCCATACGATAGGTCGGGATTCCCGCCACCGCCTCGCCGAAGATGCGGATGGCGCCCTGCGCCACCGGCAGGTATCCCATGATGGTCTTGAGCAGCGTGCTCTTGCCCATCCCGTTCTTGCCGAGGATGGCAAAGATCTGCGCCGGAGCCAGCGCCAGCGCGATGTCGCGAATGACCAGCGCCTCGCCGTAGCCGCTGCTCACGCCCGCAAGCTCAAGCGCCAGCGCCGCGCCGCTCACGATGCCGCTCCCGCTACCGCGTGCTCCTCGCCGGCGTAGATCGTCCGCACCAGCGCGGAGTCCACGACCTCGCTCACCGTGCCGTCGAGCACGATGCGCCCCTGATGGAGCACGACGACACGCGAGCTGATCTCGCGCACGAAATCGAGATCATGCTCGACGAGCAGGATGCAGAGCGCGTGCTTGCGCGCCAGCGCCGTCAGGATGCCGCCGATCAGCGTCCGCTCGGGCTTGGTGAGCCCGGCCGTCGGCTCGTCGAGCAGCAGCACCGAGGGTTCGAGCGCCAGCACCATGGCGAGCTCGAGCGCCTGCTTCATGCCGTGCGAGAGGTGCTTCACCGCGGTGCCGAGCTGGCGGTCGAGCCCGGTCGCGACGACGACTTGGTGCGCCGGCTCCGGCAGCCTGACCGCCGCGTCGCGCCGCCACAGGGACGGACGCTCGAGCCGGGCGCGCGCCAGATGCAGACATTCGGCGACGGTCAAGGTCTCGAACACGTTCGCCGTCTGGAACTTGCGGCCGATGCCGAAGGCGACGCAGCGCTGCGGCGGGCGGCGGCCGATGTCATGTCCTTGCACGACGACGCGGCCGGCGCTGCGCTCATGGCCGTCAGCGATGCAGCGAATGAGCGTGGTCTTGCCGGCGCCGTTGGGGCCGACGAGGCTCAAGAGCTCGCCGGGCTTGGCCGAGAGGTCGATGCCTTCGAGCACCCGCAGGCTGCCATAGCGGCGCGAGAGGCCGCTGAGCGCGACGGCGGGGCCGGTACCGCCCTCGCCCTGCAGCGCCCGCAGCGGCGCGGGCTCGAGCGCCGGAACATGCGCCGCCCGGGCGCCGGAGCGCCCGAGAATGCGCTGCCACGCCCCGCGGATCACCGGCACGATGCCTTGCGGCAGGACGACGATGACGAGGACAAAGGCGAGGCCGATCACCAGCTTCCACACGAAAGGCAGGCTGCCGCTGAGATAGGCGCTGACGAGATCGATGACGATCGTGCCGGTGACGGGGCCGATGAGCGTGCCGCGGCCGCCGAGCGCCACCCAGATGACGAGTTCGGTGCCGAAGACGAAGCCGGCGAGCTCCGGCGCGATGACATCGGTATAAGCGGCGTAGGCATAACCCGCGGCGGCGGCGACGAGCGCGGCAACGACGAGAAGCAGTGTCTTGAGCAGCGCCGTGTTGATGCCGAGATACTCGCAGCGCTGCTCGTTCTCGCGTATGGCGACGAGGAGGCGGCCGGCATCGCTGCGGACGAAGACCCAGGCCGCCGCCGTCAGCACCACCAGCGCCGCGCCGGCGATCCAGAACCAGGTCTCGACCTCGAGATCGACGGTGTCGAAGCCGGAGAGCCCGCTGCTCGAGCCGGTGAAAGTGCCGCCCGAGAAGAGGACCTGTGTCACCACAATGGGCAGCACCAGCGTCACCACCGAGACATAGATCGGCGAGACGCCGTAGCCGAAGGCGAGCCAGCCGACCAGCGCCGCCGTCGCCGCGGCGATGGCGAGGCCGCCGACGAAGGCGAGAACCGCGATACCCGGGCTGAGGCCGAGGTGGGTGAAGGCGAGGCCGCAGGCATAGGCGCCGATGCCGAAGAAGGCGGACTGGCCGAAGGTGAGGATGCCGGTATAGCCCCAGAGAATGTCGACGGTGAGCGCGACGCAAGCGTAGAGCAGCGAGCGGACGAGGATGTTGACGGTGTAGATGTCGAGCACGAAGGGCGCGACGCCGACGGCCGCGAGCGCGACGATGGCGAGGCCGAGGACCTTCCGCAACTCCGGCGCGACGGCAGGGACAGCTTTACTCACGCGCGAAGCCTTGCGGGCGGATGCGCAGGATCACGGCGGCGAGCACGACGATCGTCAGGCTGCCGAGGATCGGGCTCCAATAGGCGCTGATCAGCACTTGCGCGCCGCCGAGCACGAGGGTGGCGATGCCCAGGCTCACCAGCGACGTGCCGGAGACGAGGACGAGCATGAAGGCATTGACGAGCCAGGGCACGCCCATATTGGGATCGACGCTCGAGAGCGGCGTGATGAGCGCGCCGGCCAGGCTCGCCAGCGCCGAGCCGACGCTGAAGCTGGCGAAGCGGACGAGCCCGCTGTTGATCCCGAGCCCGCGCGCCAGGGACTCGTTCATGATCACCGCGCGGGTCATCAGCCCGAGGCGCGTCCCCTGCAGGATGGCCGCCAGCGCCGCGGCGAGCAGGACGGCGCCAAGCACCAGGATCAGGCGGTATTGCGAATAGCTTTCGCCGAGCACCGCGGTCGCGCCCTGGACCGGGCTTTGCACGAACTGCACCTCGCGGCCGAAGGCGATGGTGATGAGCTGTCCGATGACGATGCCGAGGCCCCAGGTCGCGAGGATGGCGTCGAGCGGCCGGGCGTAGAGCGGGCGCACGACGAAGTGCTCGACCAGCGCGCCGATGACGAGGCCGGCGAGCGCCGCGAACGGCAACGCCAGCCAGGGATTGAGGCCGAGCTCGGTCACGACGAGCGCGGCATAGCCGCCGATGGTGAGGAAGCCGCCATGGGCGAAGTTGATGATCTTCATGACGCCGAAGATGATCAGGAGCCCGGCGGCGACGATGTAGAAGATCGCCGCCGTGGTGACGATGTCGAGGAACTGCGCCGACATGATGCGGGCTCCCGCACGGCGCCGTTGGATACGGCGCCGCGCCGGCTCACCTGTTGCTTACTTCAAATTGGGGCACTGATCGCCGGGATCGACGTTCTTGAAGCTCTCGAGCACCTTGACGCTGCCGTCGCCCTGCACCTGCCCCAGATACATCGTCAGCGGCGCATGGCGCTGCTTCGACATCTGGATGACGCCCCGCGGACCTTCGAAGGAGACCTCCGCCAGCGCCTTGATGACGGGGGCGGTATCGGTCGATTTCGCCTTCTCGACCGCCGCCTTGTAGAGATAGACGCCTTCATATTCGGGCACCGAGAGATCGTTCGGAGTCTTCAGCTCCGCGCCGAATTTCTTCTTCATCGCCGCGAGGAACTCCTTGTTCTTCGGGCTGTCGATGCTGGTGAGGTAGGAGGCCGAGATATAGATGCCCTCGGCATCGGTCCCCATGCCTTTCGCCGTGCCCTCGTCGACGGCGAGGTTGCCGTAAAGCGCCTTGATGCCGGCGCCGCGCAGCTGCTTGGTCAGGGTCACGTTGGGCGCGCCGCCCGCCGTCGACGTCACCAGCGCGTCGGGGTTGGCGGCCCTGACCTTGCTGATGATCGCCGTCCAGTCGGTCGCGTCCATCGGCGCGTACTCCTCGCCGAGGATCTTGCCGCCCTCCTTCTGGATGTATTGCCGCGTGAAATCGAGCATGCCACGGCCGAAGGCGTAGTCGCTGCCGACGAGGAAGAAGGTCTTGGCGCCTTTCTTCTGCATGAAGTAGTCGACGATGGGCGCCACCTGCTGGTCCGGGACCCAGGCATCGACATAGAGATAAGGACTGCAGGAGCGGCCCTCGTAGAACGAGGTGTAGATGAAGGGCACCTTGCCGCGCGCGACGATCGGCAACCCGGCATTGCGCGCCGCACTCGTCTCCATCGAGATCAGTGCATTGGCCTTCTTCTGGAAGATCAGCGAATCGAAGGCCTTCTGCGCGCCTGCGGCGCCGCTGCCGTCATCGGCGACCTCGAGCTGCAGCGGCCGCCCGAGGATGCCGCCCTTGGCATTGATCTCGTCGACGGCGAGCTGCGCCGATTGCACCACCGAGGGCGCGACGACGCTGTTCGCACCGCTGAGACCGACGGGCACACCGATCCTGATCGGGTCGGCGGCGAGCGCGCTCGCCGCCAAGGCGAGGATCGCACCAAGCCCAACGACCCCAGCACATCCACCGAGCTTCACGTTCATGAGTGCTCCCCCTTTATGAATTTGGTTTTGCCGCCGCGGCATGCCGCACTTTGGCAGTGCAATATCTGCGCCATCTGCAGCGCCCATCGAAGCTTATCGCATGCTCACAAGTGCCGCGAGCGCTTTCTGTTGCCGCAATTGCTCGAAGCGTGTCTCCGCGGGCGCTGCGGAACGCCGCGGAAATGGTCTAAGATATGACGCAGCTCGCCACGCGATCGGGGGAGAGGACGGCTGAGATGACCGCACTGAAAATACGCAAGCTCCTGACCGTGTCGGAGACCACGACAAGCGAGATGGGCCGGCCGGTCGACCCGCCGACGCGCAAGGCGGCGGCGCTCGCGGTGATTGAGAATCCCTTCGCCGGGCGCTACAGCGAAGATCTCACGGCGCTGGTCGACATAGGCGCGGAGCTTGGCGGCATGCTGGGACGCATGGCCGTGGCGGCGCTGGGCGTCGCGCCCTCCGCGATCGAGAGCTATGGCAAGGCGGCCATCGTCGGCGAGGGCGGCGAACTCGAGCATGCCGCCGCGATCCTCCACCCGAAGCTCGGAACGCCTTTCCGCGCCGCGGTCGAGAAAGGGGCGGCGCTCATCCCCTCGGCCAAGAAGATGGGCGGGCCCGGGACGGCGATCGACGTCCCCTTGGGCCACAAGGATGCCGCCTTCGTGCGCAGCCATTTCGACGCCATGGAGGTGCGCGTCAGCGACGCGCCGCGCCACGGCGAGATCGTCGTGGCGGTCGTGGTCACCGACAGCGGCCGGCCGCGGCCCCGCATCGGCGGGCTCACCAAGGATCGGATCG
>DASVOY010000824.1:0-7809 GCA_036383115.1 Allostellaceae bacterium | reverse complement strand
TCATGCTGCATCCGGCGCCCGATCCCGACTCCCTCGCCTCGGTGGTGGGCGACCTGCCCGCTGCCGAGCGCCCGCTGGTGATCGCCGGCGTGTCCGCCTTCCATGCGCCGCCGGACCTGCTCCAGGGCCTCGTCGCCCGCTGCTGGGATCTGGACGCGCTCGCCGCCGCCTACCGCGATTTCCTGGCCGGTTTCGCGCCGCTCGGCAAGGCGCTCGCCGACGGCTTCAGGCCACAGCCTTTGCCGGCGCTGCTGACGCGGCTGATGCTCATCCACGATTACCGCCGCATCATCCTGCGCGACCCGATGCTGCCGCCGCGCCTTTTGCCTGGCGACTGGATCGGGCGCGCTGCCTACCGCACCGCGCGCGGCATCTACCGCAAGCTCGCGCCGCTGGCCGAGCGCTGGATCGACGCCAATCTCCACGACGCGAGCGGCCCCTTGCCGGCGCCCGATGCCGGCTTCCGCGAGCGCTTCCGCTGAAGCGAGGATGACCGAGATGAAGCCTCTGGAAAACGCCACTCTTCCTCCCGGCATACGCTCGCGCTTCGTGCGCGACGTCAATGGCCTGCGGATGCATGTGCTGGAAGCCGGCTTTGAGACTCAAGGTCGACCCTGCGTCCTGCTCCTCCACGGCTTCCCGGAGCTGGCCTACTCCTGGCGAAAGGTGATGTTGCCTCTGGCAGCCGCGGGGTTTCATGCCGTCGCGCCGGACCAGAGGGGCTATGGGCGCACCACCGGCTGGGACCCCGACTACGATGGCGACCTCGCGTCCTTCCGGCTGCTGAACCTCGCCAGGGATGCCCTGGGGCTGGTGTCGGCGCTCGGCCACCGCTCCGTGGCGGCGGTGGTGGGGCACGATTTCGGCTCGCCCGTCGCGGCCTGGTGCGCCCTGGTGCGGCCGGACGTGTTCCGCTCCGTGGCGCTGATGAGCGCGCCTTTCACGGGCCCGCCCGCGCTGCCTTTCGACACGGCCGCGGCTGCCCCACAAAGCAGCGCCGACGCGAGCTCGTCTGGCGGCAGCATCCATGATGCTCTGGCGCGGTTGGATCGCCCGCGCAAGCATTACCAGTGGTATTACTCGACGCGGCAGGCCGATGCCGACATGCGCGACTGCCCGCAGGGCGTCCACGCCTTCCTGCGCGCGTACTACCATTACAAGAGCGCCGACTGGAGCGGGAACAAGCCCTTCCCGCTGCGGTCCTGGACTGCCGGCGAGCTGGCGAAGATGCCGACCTATTACATCATGGATCTCGACGAGGACATGGCGGCGACGGTCGCACCGGAGATGCCGTCGGCAAGCCAGATCGCGGCATGCCGATGGCTGCCCGAGACCGAGCTCGCCGTCTACAGCGCCGAGTTCCTCCGCACCGGCTTCCAGGGCGGCCTGCAGTGGTATCGCTGCAGGACGGAAGGCAGGTATGAGGCCGAGCTCCAGTTGTTCTCCGGCCGGACGATCGACGTGCCGTCGATCTTCATCGCGGGCAAGAGCGATTGGGGCGTCTATCAGGTTCCTGGCAGCCTCGAGCGCATGCAGGAGCGGGCGTGCACGCGCATGCTGGGCTGTCATCTGATCGACGGCGCCGGCCATTGGGTGCAGCAGGAGCAGCCGGAGCGCGTGAGCGAGCTGCTCGTGCGGTTTCTCGACGAAGCAGGCTGAAGGCAACTTCGGCACATTGCCCAATCGATATCTTACAGAAAATTGGTGTAATCGCCGTTTTTCCGTGATATATTTGGCGGCTATGTACACCCAGGGCCTGCTCGACGCCAAGGACGGCCCGGCCGCGCGCCAGCCGGAGCCTGAAGAGCATCTCGCGCGCTTCCACGCGCGCATCGACGCCGAGGAGAAGATCGAGCCCAACGACTGGATGCCCGAGGCATACCGGCGCACCCTCGTCCGCATGATCTCGCAACACGCCCATAGCGAGATCGTTGGCATGCTGCCCGAGGGCAACTGGATCACCCGCGCGCCGAGCCTCCGGCGCAAGGCCGCGCTCCTCGCCAAGGTGCAGGACGAGGGCGGGCACGGCCTCTATCTCTACGCCGCGGCCGAGACGCTCGGCATCTCGCGCGAGGAGCTCGTCGAGCAGCTCCTGAACGGCAAGGCCAAATACTCCTCGATCTTCAATTACCCGACGCTCTCCTGGGCTGATATCGGCGCCATCGGCTGGCTCGTCGACGGCGCCGCGATCATGAACCAGATCCCGCTCTGCCGCTGCTCCTACGGCCCCTATGCGCGCGCCATGATTCGCATCTGCAAGGAGGAGAGCTTCCACCAGCGGCAGGGCTACGAGATCATGCTGACGCTCTGCCGCGGCACGGCCGAGCAGAAGGCGATGGCGCAGGACGCGCTCGATCGCTGGTGGTGGCCGAGCCTGATGATGTTCGGGCCGTCGGACAAGGAATCGCAGCATTCGGACACGTCGATCCGGTGGAAGATCAAGCGCTTCTCGAACGATGAGCTGCGCCAGAAATTCGTCGACGCCACCGTGCCGCAAGGCCACCATCTGGGCCTCGCCTTCCCCGATCCCGAGCTGCGCTTCGACGAAGAATCCGGCCATTGGCGCTTCGGCGCGATCGACTGGACCGAGTTCCGCAACGTCGTCGCCGGCAACGGCCCCTGCAACCGCCAGCGCATGAAGCAGCGCCGCGCCGCGCACGAGAGCGGGGCATGGGTGCGCGAGGCGGCGATCGCCTATGGCGAGAAGCGCCGCGCCAGGGAGCAGTGATGGCCGAGAAGAACATGCCACTCTGGGAAGTCTTCATCCGCGCGCGCAACGGGCTGGCGCACAAGCATGTGGGCTCGCTGCACGCGGCTGACGCGGCGATGGCGCTGCAGGCGGCGCGCGACGTCTACACAAGGCGCGGTGAAGGCCTCTCGATCTGGGTCGTGCCGTCGACGGCGATCACCGCATCGGACCCTGCCGACAAGGAGATGATGTTCGAGCCGACGGCCTCGAAGATCTACCGCCATCCCACCTTCTACAAAGTGCCCGACGATGTCGGGAACATGTGAGCGGCGGTCGCTGCAATGCTGCTCATGCGTCCTTCGACAGGCTCAGGATGAGGAAATTCTCATTGTGGCGTCTGCCAGATGCCATTCTCCTTCCGTCCTCATCCTGAGCCTGTCGAAAGACGCATCATGATCATGCAGCCGATGCCCGAGGCAAATCGGTGACCGCCCCTGCCCTCTTCACCTACACGCTGCGCCTCGCCGACAACGCGCTGATTCTCGGGCATCGCCTCTCCGAATGGATCGGGCATGCGCCGCTGCTCGAAGAGGAGCTGGCGCTCGGCAATGTCGCGCTCGACCTCATCGGCGAGGCGCGCGCGCTCTACGCCTATGCCGGCGCGATCGAGGGCAAGGGGCGCGACGAGGACCAGCTCGCCTATCGGCGCGACGCCGGCCAGTTCCGCAACATCCTCCTCGTCGAGCAACCGAACGGCGATTTCGCCGTCACGGTCGCCCGGCAATTCCTCTATTCGGCCTTCAGGCATCCGTTCTGGCGCGCGCTCGCCCAATCCAAGGACGCGACGCTCGCCGCCATCGCCGCCAAGGCCGAGAAGGAGGCCGCCTATCATCTGCGCCATGCGAGCGAATGGCTGATCCGCCTCGGCGATGGCACCGACGAGAGCCACCGCCGCGCCCAGGACGCGCTCGACGAACTCTGGAGCTATGCCGGCGAGATGTTCGAGACCGACGCGGTGGAGCAGAAGCTCATCGCGCAAGGCGTCGCCGTCGATCCCGCTTCGCTGCGGCCCGAATGGCAGCGGAGCATGGACGAGGTGCTGGCCGAGGCTACGCTGGCGAAACCCGCCGCGTCATGGATGCAGAGCGGCGGGCGCGGCGGCCGGCACTCCGAGCATCTCGGCCATCTGCTGGCGGAGATGCAGTTCCTGCAGCGGGCCTACCCCGGAGTCGCATGGTGAACAGCAGCGATACCTTGCGCGAGCGTGCCTGGGCGGCGGCGGCGCAGGTCGTCGACCCCGAGATTCCCGTGCTCTCGATCGCCGATCTCGGCGTGCTGCGCGAGGTGCGCGTCGCCGGCGACACGGTCGAGGTGGTGATCACGCCGACCTACTCCGGCTGCCCGGCCATGCGCATGATCGAGCTCGAGCTGGAGGCGGCGCTGCGCGCGGCGGGGATCGAGAATCTTCGCATCAGCACGGTGCTGGCGCCGGCCTGGACGACGGATTGGCTGAGCGACGAAGGCCGGCGCAAGCTCTTGGCCTACGGCATCGCGCCACCCGCCGGCCAGGCATCGCGCCGGGCGCTCTTCGGCCGCGAGAAGGTGGCGTGCCCGCGCTGCGGCTCCGTCGATACCGAGCGCCTCGCCGAGTTCGGCTCGACCTCCTGCAAGTCGCTCCACCGCTGCCGCGCCTGCGCCGAGCCGTTCGATTATTTCAAGTGTCACTAGCGATGACGCCGCATTTCCACCGCCTGACCATCGCCGAAATCCGCCGCGAGACGCCCGACTCCATCTCCATAGCCTTCGCCGTGCCGCCGGCGCTCCGCGACGCCTATCGCTTCAGCCACGGCCAGAACGTCACCCTCAAGACGATGATCGGCGGCGAGGAGGTGCGGCGCTGCTATTCGATCTGCTCGGGTATCGACGAGGGCGAGCTCAGGATCGCGATCAAGAAGCAGGAGGGCGGCATCTTCTCCTGCTTTGCCAATGACAATCTCGCGCCGGGCCAGGACATCGAGGTGATGACGCCCACCGGCAATTTCACCACGCCGCTCGACCCCGCGGCCGCGCGCGTCTATCTCGGCATCGCCGCCGGCTCGGGCATCACGCCGCTGCTGTCGATCATCAGGACGGTGCTCGAGCGCGAGCCCAGAAGCCGCTTCTTCCTGCTCTACGGCAATCGCACGACGCAGAGCATCATGTTCCGCGAGGCGCTTGAGGAGTTGAAGGACCGTTTCCTCGACCGGCTCTCCGTCACCCATGTGCTGAGCCGCGAGGCGCAGGACGTGCGCGCGCTCAGCGGCCGCATCGACAGCGCGAAGATCGCGCTCTTGCTGCGCGGCATCGGTCCCGCAGCGGACATCGACAACGCCTTCGTATGCGGCCCGGCCGAGCTGCTGGATACGGCCGAGCGCACGCTCGCACAACTCGGAGTCCCGGCCGAGCGCATCCATGTCGAGCGTTTCACCGTCGAGGGCGCCACGGCGCCACGGCGCCCTACGCCGCGCGCCGACGCCGTCCGGCGCCGCGCGGTGGCCGAGGCCGAGGCCGTCATCGACGGCATCCGCCACCGCTTCCCCATCGGCGAGGACGAGACGGTCATCACGGCGGCGCTCGCCGCCGGGCTCGAGCTGCCCTATTCCTGCCGCGGTGGCATGTGCTGCACCTGCCGCGCCCGGCTCGTCGAGGGCAAGATCGCGATGGATGTCAACTACTCGCTCGAGCCCTGGGAGCTCGCCGCCGGCTACGTCCTCACCTGCCAGTCGCGGCCGCAGACGGCGAAGGTGGTGCTCGATTACGACCAGATGTGATCGCGGCATCGTCCATTGCGGCGCGGCATTCATCCCGGGAGTGATCCACTTCGAGCGCTACGGCCACGCTGCCGCTGGACGGCACCGTCTCGGTCGTGCCGAATGGCGACGACTGCGTGGCGGGCGCCGAGCGCAGCGCGCGCTGATATGCTAATCCCGGGCGAAGCAGGAGCGAGCACGAACCATGTTCATCGGCCGGCGCAAGATCCACGTGGAATGGGGCGATTGCGACCCCGCGGGGATCGTCTTCTACCCCAATTACTTCCGCTGGCTCGACGAGTGCACAGCGGCGATGTTCGAGGGCGCCGGCCTGCCCTGGCCGCGGCTGTTTCGCGAGTTCGGGCTCAAGGGTTTTCCCCTGCTCGACGCGCGGGCGAGCTTCTCGACCTCGGCCTCCTTCGGCGACGAGCTCGCTGCCGAGTCGAGCGTGGCCGAGTGGAATGCCAAGACCTTGAAGGTCCACCACCGCCTGCTGCGCGCCGGCACGCTGATAGTCGAGGGCTGGGAGCTCAGGGTCTGCGCCGTGCCCCATCCCGACGACCCCGCCCGCATCAAGGCGGCGCCCATCCCGGACGAAGTCAGGCGCCGACTCGGTTGAGCCGCGCCCGCGCCGGAGTTGCGCCCGGAACGAGGACCGGCGGAAGGGGTTTGCCGGGATAGGTACAGCAGCGCAAGGTGTGACATGGCTGGCACGATGGACAAGGCAAAGGGCAAGGTGAAGGAAGCTGTCGGCAAGGTTACGGGTGACACGCGCACGGAAGCCGAGGGCAAGACCGACCAGGTCAAAGGCGAGGCGAAGGACGCCGCCCATGACGTGAAGGAAAGCGTCAAGGGCGCGGCGGACAGCCTGAAGAGGTAACCTATATCCCGAACGATCGAGGGGCGGCCACGTGCCGCCCCTCTTTTTCGTTTCGGCATTGCGCTAGACTGTGGCCATGGACCTGCATTTGTTCGAGAAATCACTCTCGGGCAGCCAGCCGCCGGATGGGCTGAGCCTCGCTGCGTGCGCGCTCTGGTGGGACGCCAAGGGCGAGTGGGGCAAGGCGCATGAATGCGCGCAGGAGCAGGACGACCAAGCCGGTGCCTGGGTGCACGCCTACCTTCACCGCAAGGAAGGCGATGTCGACAATGCCGGCTACTGGTATCGCCGCGCCGGCAAGCCGCAGCCCGCGCTATCGCTTGCCGCGGAATGGCAAGCGATAGCGCGGGCTCTGCTCGGGAACGGGTAGCGGCGCGCTCAGGCGCGGCGCGGCATCGCGGCGACCTGGGCCGGCTGAGCGGGCTGGGCCATGCCCTGCGCCTGGACCTTGCCGGAGATCTCGCCGCCGCGCTCGATCTCGATCTGGTTGTAGGTCACCTCGGCCGCGACCTTGCCGCTGGCATGGAGCAGCAGCCGGGCGCTGACGTTGAGCTCGCCCTCGAGGCGGCCGCGGATCTCGGCATTCTCGACCGAGGCAGAACCATTGAAAAGGCCGCCCTCGGCGATATAGATGTCGCGGCAGCCGGCGATGTTGGCCTTCACCGTCCCCTCGACGACGAGGCAGTCGCAGGACTTGATCTCGCCGGAGAAGACGATGCCGCGGCCGACGACAAGCTTGCGAATCGCGGTCTGCGCCGCGTCCGCCGCCTTCATGGTTGATTGCAGGGGATTGACCGGCGCCGCGCTGGTGGCCGCCTTGAACGTGCTTGTCATGATACCGCTCCCGTTGCCTGGGCGAGTTGGTGAAGACTAATCTGCGTTACCCTACTCCTTACCGGTCTCGCTCGTGCGAGGCAAATTTGGTATGCGATGGTCCCCAGCAGGGGATCAGGCTCGTCCGGCGCCGCCTGCGACCCTATACCGCAGCCCGGCGAGGCGACGCGCCGGCTTGCATCATCGAGCGTTCCGTGATGGCGACCAACGAGCGCGGCGACTCAGCCCCGACCGGCATGACGCAGCCCAGGAGCCAGGCGCCGCCGCGCAGGCTCAAGCCCCTGCTCCGCCTCCTGGGCTTTCTCAGGCCCTATCGCCTTCGGATCGTCGGCGCCGGCATTGCCCTCGTCATCTCCTCTTCCATGGTGCTGCTGCTCGGCCAGGGAGTGCGCCACATCGTCGACGAGGGCCTGCGCGCCGCCAATGCCGGCCTCCTCGACCGCACGGTCGGTGCACTCATGGCCATCATCGCGGTGCTCGCGCTCTCCACCTACGGCCGCTTCTATCTCGTCTCCTGGATTGGCGAGCGCGTCATCGCCGACCTGCGGGTCGCCGCGTTCGACCGCATCGTCTCGCTGAGCCCGGCCTATTTCGAGACGACCAAGACCGGCGAGGTG
>DASVOY010000823.1:0-3638 GCA_036383115.1 Allostellaceae bacterium | reverse complement strand
CAACGACGCCTTCCTCGCCGGCTACGGCGCGGCGCAGGCGGTGCCGGGGCCGCTCTTCACCTTCTCGGCCTATCTCGGCACCGTGATGCGGCCGGAACCACATGGCTGGCGCGGCGGGATCCTCTGCCTCGTCGCGATCTTCCTGCCCTCGTTCCTGCTGATCATCGGCGCGCTGCCGTTCTGGAGCGAGCTGCGCCGCAACGCCGCGATGCAGGCGGCGCTGCGCGGCATCAACGCGGCCGTGGTCGGGCTGCTGCTCGCCGCGCTCTACCGTCCAGTCTGGACCAGCGCGATCTTCGGCCCGTCCGACTTCATCCTTGCCCTCGTCGCCTTCCTGCTGCTCGCCTTCTGGCGCCTGCCGCCCTGGCTCGTCGTCCTCCTGGGCGCGCTCGGGGCAGAGGGCGTGGCGAGGCTGGCCTAGACCCGCATCCCATGCCTCTTCGCCTGCTGCCCAATGACGTCCGCCCCGAGACCCGGCTGCTGCTGTGGGGCCGGGGCTTGCGCGCGTTCGGCGATGGCTTTGTCAGCCTGCTGCTGCCGGTCTATCTGACGCTGCTCGGCTTTGACGCGCTCGGCGTTGGGATTCTCACCACGGCGACGCTGCTCGGCTCGGCGGCGCTGACGCTGGTCGTGGGGTTTACCGCGCACCGCTTCGGTCATCGCCCGATGCTGGTGGCGGCGACGTTGCTGATGATCGGTACCGGCCTGGGCTTCGCGCTCGAGACGAGCTTCTGGCCGCTGGTAGTGATCGGCTTCCTCGGCACGCTCAACCCATCCTCGGGCGATGTCAGCCTGTTCCTGCCGCTCGAGCAGGCACTCCTTGCCGAGGCCGTGAGCGACAGGAGCCGCACCGCCGTCTTCGCCGGCTACAGCCTGGTCGGCACGCTGGTGGCAGCGGCAGGAGCGCTCGCCGCGGCTGTGCCGGAGTTGCTGCAGGCGGCGCTGGCGGTGAGGCTCGTCACCGCGCTCCAGGGGATGTTCGCGCTCTATGCCCTGCTCGGGCTCGCCAGCTATTTCCTTTATCGCCGGCTGCCGCCGCGCCTCGATGTCCACCGCACGACACCGCCGCAGCCGCTCGGGCCGTCCAGGCGCATCGTGCTGATGCTGGCGGCGCTGTTCAGCCTCGATGCCTTCGGCGGCGGCTTCATCGTGCAGTCGCTGCTGGCGCTGTGGCTCTTCGACCGCTTCGGCCTGTCGCTCGCCGCGGCGGGCAGCTTCTTCTTCTGGAGCGGGGTGCTCGCGGCGGCGTCCTATCTCGCGGCGGCGCGCATCGCGGGGCGTATCGGCCTCGTCAACACCATGGTGTTCACGCATCTGCCGTCGAACATCCTGCTCATCCTCGTGCCCTTCGCGCCGAGCCTGTGGCTGGCGCTAGCGCTCCTGCTGCTGCGCAGCGCGCTTTCCCAGATGGACGTGCCGACGCGCACTTCTTACGTCATGGCGGTGGTGACGCCGCCCGAGCGCGCCGCGGCGGCCAGCGTCACCTCGGTGCCACGCAGCCTCGCCGCGGCGCTAAGCCCGCTGGCGGCGGGCTATTTCCTGGGATTGTCTTCGTTCGGTTGGCCGCTCGTCGCCGCGGGCGCGCTCAAGGCGATCTACGACCTGCTGCTGCTCGTCCTTTTCCGCCACCGGCGTCCGCCGGAGGAGACGCGCTGAGCGATCGAACTCGACCCGCTCGCCATCGCGGAAGACGGCAAGCGCGCTGCGCGCGACCGCGTGCCATTGCTCATCGCAGGTGAGCGGCCGGGTCGCGAGCACGGTGACGACATCGTCCGGCGTGGTCTCTTTCGCGAAATCGACCTGCATGTCCTCGTCGACGAGCCGCGCCGGGCCGAAAGGTGCGCGGCGGGTGAGCCAGACGAGCCGGTTGCTGCAATGCGCGTAGAGCCGCGTGCCGTCGCTCAGCAGCGCGTTGAACGTGCCGAGCGCCTCGAGGCGGCGGCACAGTTCGTCGATGGCGCGGCACAGCATGCGCTCGCCGGGCATGCGCGTGAAGGAGGAGCGCAGCTCGCCCAGGAGCCAGCAGAAGGCATGCTCGCTGTCGGTGGTGCCGACCGGCCGGTAATGGGCGATCGGCCAGTGCTTGACGCCCTTGAGCTGGCCGTTATGGGCGAAGACCCACCAGCGGCCCCACAGCTCGCGCTGGAAGGGATGGGTGTTGGCGACGCCGACGCGCCCGCGGTTGGCGCGGCGGATATGGGCGAGCGCCATGCGGCTGCGGATCGCGTGCGTGCGCAGGAACGCGGCCAGCGGCGACTGCGCGCCCGGCGCCGGATCATGGAAGAGGCGGCAGCCGGCGCCGTCGAGGAAGGCGACGCCGAAGCCGTCCGTGTGGCGCCCGGTATCGCCGGCGCGCCGGATCAGCCCGGCGAAGCTGAAGCAGAGGTCCGTCGGCACATTGGCGCTCATGCCCAGGAGTTCGCACATGGGCTTTTCAGGTGCTGTCTCTCTGCCGGCTCCGCTCCGTGGCCAGCGCGACGAGGCGGTCGATGGCGGCTCGCAGGTGGCGCAGGCCGCGGAAGCTGCGATTGTCGAGCGGCTGGAACAGGACGTCGGACGCGTAGAACCGATAGCCGCCGCGCTCGCGCACGGCAATGCCGGCGGTATGGCGCGCGGTCTCGATGACGAAGGCGTCGGTGGTGGTCATGGCAAGGCTCCTCGGTCGGCGGCCACCAGCCTTCCGGCGGGGCGGTCATGGCGTGCGTGCGGAAGCGCCCGAAGGCGTCAGTGGTTCTGCGCGCGACGACAGCGCCCCGAGGGCGCGGCGATCAAAAGGAGCGAGGGGGAAGCAAGCGACGAGCGCATCGAGGTCTCCATGTCCTGACGACACGGGCCCACGGAGGTCATCCGTGGCGCTTTAGCGGTTGGTGACGCGGCGCAAGCTGCCCTTCAAATTCCCGCGGGCCGTTTCCGGCAGGCCAGACCGTTGCGGAAGATTAATCTCTCGGATTAGATTGTCAATGAAATTTATTTCACTCGATGATTTTGTAATTCAGCATAGTCACGACGGGCAGATGTAGCCGGCGCCGCTGGGGTTCTTGAAGCAGCCGACCGATTCCGGGAAGGCGTGCTTGGGCAGCCAGAGCACGACGTTCGGGAAGAAGATGCAGGCGGCGATCGTCGCGAGGAAGATCACGTAGATCGACAGCGACGCCTTGAGCGCCTGGGAGAATCTGACGCCGACGAATTTCGACGCCATCAGCAAGGCCAGCCCGTAGGGCGGCGTGATCAGGCCGAAGGCGAGCGTCACGATGAGCACGACGCCCATATGCACCGCGTTGATGCCGCCCGCCTCGGTCAGCACGGCGACGATCGGCATGAAGATGACGATGCAGGGGATCGGCTCGATGAAGTCGCCGACCACGGTGAAGAGGGCGACGAGCAGGAACATGATGAGATAGGGATCGTTGCCGGCGAGGCCGGAGATCCAGCCGGAGACGACGATCGGCCCGCGCAGATAGGCCAGCATCCAGCCGAAGGCGGAGGCTGCGCCGATGGTGATCAGCGGCAGCGAATAGATGAGGCCGGCGTGGCAGAAGTCGCGCGGCAGCTCGCGCAGGTGCTTGACGTTGAGCAGCGGGATGACGACGAGGAGGATGTAGACGATGGCGACCACGCCGGCCTCCGTCGGGGTGAAC
>DASVOY010000822.1:0-5768 GCA_036383115.1 Allostellaceae bacterium | reverse complement strand
CGCGCACCACGTCGAGATAGGCCTGCGTCACGCTCTGAAAGACACTCTCCTCGACGGCCATGTGGCGGGCGCGCTCCGCTTCGATCGTCTTCTCGGCCTGGGCCGTGAGCGCGACGGTGCGGCCGCCGGTATAGACCGGCTGCGTCACGGTGAGGTCGACCGTATTCGGCCGCAAGCCGGTTTCGCCGGGGAAGAACGGCGGCGCCGGCGGCCGCGTTTCCAGGTGCTCGATCCCAGCGGACCCCGTGAACTGCACGGTCGGCCGCCAGCCGGCGAGCGCCTGCGGCACGCTCTCGTCGGTGGCGCGCAGCAGCGCGCGCTCGGCCAGGATCTGCGGGTTGTTGTTGTAGGCGTCGGCCAGCGCCTCGAGCAGCGTCTCGGCATCGGCACGGCCCGTCGCGGCGACGAGGACGGCAGTGATGGCGCAGGAAGCAAGCAGGCGGCGGCGCATCGATCGGCTCCTCGAGGTGTCCCCTAGAATACGAAGCTGGCCTCGCGCTGGAAACCCGGCAAAAGGGGCACGGCCGCGTCGAAGTCGGGGCGCCGCGACAGCACGCCGTTGATGCGGGAGATCAGCACCGCCTGCCCCATGCCGCCGCCTTCCTGCATCACGGCCACGAGCCTGCCGCCCTCGGCGAGCTGCCGGCCGATGGCCTCGGGAATGCGCGCTGCGGCACCTTCGAGCAGGATCGCGCCATAGGGTGCGCGCGCGGTATGGCCCTCCGCCAGCGGCGCCTCGATGACCGTGGCATTGCCGGCGCCGAGCTCGCGCAGCCGGGCGGCCGCTTGGGCCGCGAGCGCCGGGTCGGGCTCCACGGCGACGACGCTGCGCGCCAGCCGCGCCAGCAGCGCGGTGCCGTAACCGGTGCCGCAGCCGATCTCAAGCACGGTGTCGGTGCGGCTGACGGCGGCGAGCTGGATGAGGCGCGCCAGCACCATCGGCTCCATGAGATAGCGGCCGCCGCCCAAAGGGATGTCATCGTCGACATAGGCGGTGGCATGCAGCGCCGGCGGCACGAAGCGCTCGCGCGGCACGGAGAGGAAAGCGTCGAGCACCGCCTCGTCGGTCACCTTGTTGGTGCGAAGCTGGCTGTCGACCATGTTGAGGCGCGCGGCGGCGTAATCGATCATGGCCTGTTCGGGTGGAGGCAGGGCGGGAAACGCGGGAATATATAGAGGCGCCTCCCGCCGAACACAATCGCCGCCCGCCACGCCGGCGCGCGCGCCGGTTGTCGCCTTGACCCCCGTCGCGGGCGAGCCCTATATGTCGCCGGCGATCGCGGCCGGATGGCAGAGTGGCTATGCAGAGGACTGCAAATCCTCGTACAGCGGTTCGATTCCGCTTCCGGCCTCCACGCGCTAACCGTGCCGATCATGCGCCGAGTCCCTCGATACTCGGCCTTGGAACGCAAAGCTGAAGGATCAGCTCGAGAAACCGCCTGCGCCGAGGTGTTCGCCCCCCGCATGCATCATCCTCCAATGGAGCGCGCGGGACGACCGCTACGTCAGGGTACCAGCGCCCATTGGCCGCCGGGCATTTGACAGACGTTGCCGCGTGCCCGGACGGTCTGGCCGTTGATCATCACCGTCTGCTCGACGATGCGGCAGGGGCGACCCGTCGCATCGGTGAAGAGCGAAACGACCGATACGGTGTTTCTGGTGCTGCTGCCCTGAGCGACGTGGGTCGCCACCGGGCTGGCGAGGAACGCGCGGCCGACGAGCTCGGCCTCGGCCATGCTGGTGAGGTTGGTCGCCGCCACGATGCTGGCGGCGCCGGCACCGGACGCGCCCGCCGACGGTGCGGCAGCGGCAGGCGCTGAAGCCGTTCCGGCAGGCTTGGCCGTGGATGGGCCCGGCGCGGCCGTGGAGCCGGCCGATCCCGTCCCACTGCCGCTCGAGCCGCCCGCGGAAGCGCCGCTGCCGGTTCCACTGCCGGCACCAGCACCGGTGCCGAGACCGCCGCTGCCCGATGCTCCGCCCGACCCGGGCCCGGACCCGATCGCAGGGGCACCACCGGCGCCAGCGCCCGTCCCAGCGGACGCTCCGCTCCCGCCCGCCACGGCGCCGGTCGAGCCGACGCCGCTCGCTCCGCTTCCGCCCGCACCCACGCCTGCAGCACCAACACCAGCTCCCCCGGCCGCGCCGCCGGCGCCACTTCCGCCAGTGTTCGCACCCGGGGACGCACCGCCGGTCCCGCCCGCGGCGCCTGACGCGCCACCGCCCGCAGCGCCCGCGGCACTCGGGCCGTCGGAGGCTCCGCCTGCGCGGCTTCCACCGGCACTCGCCCCCGTCGAGGCAGGCCCGCCGCCGCCGGATGCGCCACTTTCACCCCCCGCGGCCCCGCGGCCGCCGGACGAGGCTGCACCGCTTCCGCCAGATGCTCCACCTGCGGCTGCACCTGCCTTCCCTGCCGACGCCGCGCCGGTTCCGCCGGACGCAGCGCCGCCGGTCGACGCGGCCCCGGCTCCGCCGGCTGCGCCAGCGCCGCCACCACTCGCTGCACCGCTGCTGGCGCCGGACCTAGCCGCAGCTGCGCCGGTGCTGCCCGTCGCCCCCCCGGCGGCACCGCCTTTGGCGGCCCCGCTAGCGGCGCCGGAACCGGATGCGGCCGCGCTGCCTCCGCCCGAGCCCGATGCCGCGCCGCTGCCGCCGCCTCCCTTAGCCGCAGCACTTCCGCCGCCACCCGGCGGCGCGGCCGACGTCACCGCGACATACGGGGGAGCGATACGCGACGCCAGCGGCACCAAGACGACAAGCAGCGCCGCGGCACTGGTTGAAACCACATGTCGTATTACGGGATTTAGAGGTTGCTGCATTGTCACCCCCCTTCTTAGGAGTGAGGCCAACAGTGCAAACCTAGAACGAAAGAACTGGTTCCGATACTTCGCGCGGCGCCAAGGGTGGCGCGGCACGATCGACTCTGCTATAAGGCCGCTCCCGTTCCCCGAGGGGATGTCGGGACGGCGTGAGGCCACGAAAGGCCTGCTGATCCCGGGTAGCTCAGTGGTAGAGCAAGCGGCTGTTAACCGCTTGGCCGGGGGTTCGAATCCCTCCCCGGGAGCCAATAATGAGAGCAAGGGGTTAGGTCTTGTTTGGCCTAACCCCTGTTCTTGCCCGGCGGCGACGAGGGATGCTGCCGGAGGCGACGGCAACTCGCGCGAGCACTCTGTGCCGCCTCGACCTGGCTTTGCTCAGGCCGTTTCTCGCCTGGTCATCATGTTGAGGAAGCTCGGGTGCATGGGCCTGAGCGTCTGAAAGAGAGGACCGATGAAATGCGCCGCCCTCGCAATCGCCCTGGTCCTCGTCGCCTGCAAGATGGCTCCCGCCTCGGACAGCTCTTCGCCCTACCCTGTGCCGACAGCAGCGGATACGAGCAGCGCTGGCGGTGGCGGCGGTGGTGGCGGCATGTAAACATTTCTGTGTGAGGGTCGCGGGCGCTTCCATGTAGGGGCGGCCGCCCGCGACATTCACGCTCTCACCAACTCGAGCCGCAATTCAGCCTTTCGGACGGCCAGCCGCCGGACTTCCTGCTGCCAGCGGCCATGCTCGATGCGATCGCCGTCCGTAGGATGGCCTCCGATTGGACGCATGGATTGCGTCAGATGCAAGATTTGTCGGTCAATACCGTCGATCTGTTCAACAACTTGCTCTCTGTCCATAGATCGGCCTCCCGAGCAGGTAACCGCATGAGCGTGACATGGCATGGAGCCGAGGGGTACTCAGGCTACATGAGGAAGAGAAGGCGCGTCGCAGATGTGACCGCGGGCACGACCAGGCGACCCACGGGTGCGCTGAGGTCGAGTGGCTTCAGCAGCATCTTCGTCGCCATATCGTAAGGGAAGTAACGCTTCGCGAGCGGCCGGAGGCTGGAGCGGAATGCCTCATAGTCGCCGCTTTGAAATCCCATATTCGGATGGCGACCGAGGTGAACATGCTTGAACGCGTAGAACGCGTCCTCTCCATCGACCTCACCGATCCGCCTCCAGAGCGTGCGCAGCACAGCAGCGCGGCTCGGGTGCTCACGGTCGCGATAGCGCAGGAAAAAGCGGTAGAAGTGCTTATAGTGGCGCACCTCATCAGCGCTGATCTCCGAAGCGATCTGACGGAGCACCGGCTCGGGGCTCAGTTCCGACAGTGCTCGATAGAAAGCCGCGGTGCCAGTCTCGACGACGCACCGTGCCGCCATCTCGAGCGCCCGCGTTTCTGCGAGTTGATCCACCGAGCAGAAACGCGTGAATTCGGCAACGAAGCTGCGATAGGCGCCATCCCAATCGAACTCGGGCCACGCCGTCTGCACATAGCGCCTCAGCGCGGCGCCGTGCTGTAGCTCCTCCTTCTCCCAGTCGAGCGCCAACCACTCGACGATTTCTTGGTCGCCGCGGAAGAACTCGACGAGATTGTGGGTGTAGATGTCCGAGGTGATCTCGACAAAGGAGGCGGAAGCGAGGATGTAGAACAGCAGCGCGTCCTCATATACCTGCTCGCGCGCAAGCGCATGATAAGGTACCGCGTCCATCGACCACAACGCACCGCTCCGGTAATCGGCAGGTCCGACCGTCATGCAGCCATCTCCCCGGGCGGTACATGAGACCGCGCGATGCGCCCGCCGACGGCGCGGCCGTTCTTTCATGGCCGCCGTGGCTTCTGGTCGAGCCACCGCATAGCGTCGCCTTCGGTAAAGCCGAGCTGGCGAATGCGCTTCACAGCCTCCTCGCGCGTCAACGTGGCCTTGCTCCCGCCGCGCGCGAGGTGAGCGCGATACCGTTCCACGATCTCGTCGAGCTCGGCGCGAAGGGTCTCATATGAGGGTGACATGACAATGCATATGGCGTCGCACCAGGCCATCGGCAAATTGCGAGGCGATAACAGCAAGGCCGAAGGCGAGAAGGGAGCGATGGCACCGAAGATCTAAGGGAACCTAGCCCCAGGTCCACGGGCGTATTCGCGAGAGCGCAGACCGCCGTCCTCATGGGGCCGCCAAGTTCGAGTGCGGCGGCCGGGTTCGAATCCCTCCCCGGGAGTCAAACATCGGAAGAAGGGGTTAGATGGCAGCGCCTCTGACCCCCTTTTTTTCAGGTTGCTTCATGCGCTCGCCCGGCATCACGTAGCCAGCCTCTTCGAAATTCGGATTCGATTGTAGCAGCGAGCCCAGCGTCGACGGCGACACCTTCGCGGCGCTCGCGGCGAAGATCGCCGTGGGGCTGTAGCCGATCAGCTGACCGGCAAACTGATAGACGAAGACGATGAACTGCGAGCAAAAGAGCGACTGCTTCTCGCCCTCGCGGATGCGGTTGAACAGCCGGACCATGTCGTCGGCCTTGGGGGCGGTCCCCGCGCTCGCCGAGAGCGAGCCCGCCAGCTGGTAGGGCCCAGCGTAAGGCAGATTCTTGCGGCTCTGGTTCATCTCGAACATCGCCTTGGCGCAACGGGCCGCCTGTTTGGCAAGGTCTGCCCGGCGCGGCCGGTAGACGAGATAGCCGTAGCCGGCGCGCTGCACGCGCAGGTCGCTGGCCTGGATGCCGTGCAGCACGGCCTCGATCACGAAGGCATTGTCGAACATGATGGCGGCATGCACCACCTGCGAATTGAGCTGATGCGCGTGGCGCTGCGCCCATTCGATGATGCGGCTCCCCACCGAGCCGGAATTGGCCTGCAGCAGCAGGTCGCCGGGGCGAAGATCGCTGGTGAAGAGTTGCTGCATGCCACGCTCCCGACGGCGCCAGAAGGTTGAGCCCACCTTAGCACCGTCAACCCCAGGGCATGTAGCC
>DASVOY010000821.1:0-2221 GCA_036383115.1 Allostellaceae bacterium | reverse complement strand
GTGCGAACCGCCCTCTCCGCCTCCTCGCGCGTCGGGCGGTCGGGCGCGCCGTTCTTGTGGTTCGCGGCCTGGTGATTGATGGGGCGGAGACGGGGATGCTTGGAGGCCATGGGTCAAACGCTCCTGCGCGGGGTGGCGCGGCGGCAATGGGGCGCGGCGGTCAGTTGAGGCGGATCGGCTGGTGGGGGCTGTCGAGCGAGAAGGCGGGAATGGCGACGGCGAAGCTCTTGCCGTCGGGCGTCTCCATCTCGTAGCTGCCGACCATGATGCCCGAGGGCGTGCTGAGCGGCGTGCCGCTGGTGTACTCGTAGGTCTCGCCCGGCGCGAGCACCGGCTGCTCGCCGACGACGCCGGGCCCGCGCACCTCCTGGACGCGGCCGAGCCCGTCGGTGATGCGCCAATGGCGCCGGCGCAGCTGCACCGTCTCGCCGCCCTGGTTCTCGATGCGCACGTGATAGGCCCAGACATAATGGTTCTCGGTCGGGGACGACTGGTCCTCGAGATAGAACGGCTTCACCGTCACCTTGATGGCTCGGGTCGTTTCCGAATACATGGCCGAGGCCCTCCGCCGGGCTGGCGTCTGCGCCCCGTCATTTTGTACCCGGGGCCGGGGCCGTCAAGCGGGCGGCCCGGCGCGCACCGGGTATGCGGCGGAAAACATTGGCTTTCCGCGCCGGTCGCGTTAACTGTGCTGCTGGTCAAGCCGAGAGCCCAGCCCTGTCGTCCCGCCAGAAAGACCACGCCTCGCCGTCGCCCGGGCTTCCGCAAGCGCTGCTCCGGGACGCGGCGGAGCTGCGCTCCCCCTGCGGCAAGGGTGACATGGTCTGGCGCGCCTGGGGGGCCGGGCCGCCGCTCGTGCTGCTCCATGGCGGCTACGGCTCCTGGACGCATTGGCTCAGGAACATACCGGCGTTGGCGGCACGCTATCGCGTGATCGCGCCGGACCTGCCCGGGCTCGGCGATTCCGCCATGCCGCCCGATCCCGTCACGCCGGAGAGCCTCGCCGCGATCATCGATCGCGGGCTTGGCGCGGTGCTGTCGCCCGGCGAGCGCTTCCACCTCGTCGGGTTCTCCTTCGGCGCCATGCTCGGCAGCTTCGTTGCGGCGTCGCGCGGCGACGCGCTGCGCTCGATGACGCTGGTGGGCTCGGCCAGCATGGGGCTGCGCCGCGCGCCGATGCGCGAGATGCAGCCGCCGCGCCGCCACATGAGCGCAGCCGAGATCGCCGAGCTGCAGCGCGTCAATCTCGGCATCCTCATGTTCGCCGATCCCCGTAGGATCGACGACCTCGCCGTCCGGCTCCAGGTCGAGAACGTGGCCCGCGCCCGCATGAAGAGCCGCCGCTTCGCGCCCCTCGACCTGCTCAGCCCGGTGCTGCCGCGGATTAAGGCGCCCCTCGGCGGCATCTGGGGCGAGCGCGATGTCACCGCATATCCCTGGGTCGATGACCGCCGCGACCTGCTGCGCCGCGCCCAGCCCGACGCCGTCTTCGCCGTGATCCCCGACGCCGGCCATTGGGTCATGTACGAGGCCGCCGACGCCTTCAACCGCGTGCTGCTTGCCCGGCTCGCCGCCGCCGAAGCCGGCGCTTGAAGCCGGCCCCGCGCTTGGCTTAAATTCGCTCCGGGATGCGGGTGTAGCTCAATGGTAGAGCAGAAGCTTCCCAAGCTTACGACGAGGGTTCGATTCCCTTCACCCGCTCCAGCTTCCCTCAGCTGTCATTCCGCCGCCATCGTGCGACGCGGCCGCGCCAGCAGGCGCTCGACGAGACCGAGGATGCCGCGCGGCATGAAGATGATGAAGAGGACGAGCAGCACGCCGTAGATGGTGTTGGCGGCGCCGATGAAGCTGGTGCCGAAATAGACGCGCAGGCCCTCGGTGAGGGCGATGGTGAAGAGCGCGCCCACCGTCGGGCCGAGCAGCGAATACATGCCGCCGGCGATCGCGGCGAAGACGATCTGCAGCGATACGCCGATCCCCGCCACCGTCTCCGGGTTCACATACATCAGGTACTGGACGAAGATGCCGCCGCCGAGCGCGGTGAGCGCGGTGGAGACGAGCGTGATGCGGAGCTTCTCGCGCATGACATTGATGCCGATCGCGGCGGCGGCGCCCTCGTCCTCGTTGATCGCGTCGAGCGCCTTGCTGCCCATGCCGCGATCGACCCAGACCCACACGGCCAACCCGGCGAGCCAGACGACGAGGGCCAGGACATAGAACT
>DASVOY010000820.1:0-5393 GCA_036383115.1 Allostellaceae bacterium | reverse complement strand
CATCCACCAGAAGCCCGCCGACAGGAAGCGATCCCAGAGATCGAGGCGGGCCAGCATATAGAGGCCGCTGAGCCCGACCAGGACCGTCGTGACCCGCGCCTGCGCAGCGAAGCGCCGTTCGATGGCGTCGAAGAAAGCCAGGCGCTCGCCGGGCTCCCTGGTGCGGCGGACCGCCGGCAGCACGACCGTCGTCACGAACGCCACGCCGCCGATCCATAGGATGACGGCGAGAACATGAACGGCGCGGACGAGGGTTACGTCATCCATGGCTGCGGCAATCTGTTCGGGCCCCGCTGCTCGACGCTAGGCCGGCGCCTGCCTACATTTCAACAATTGGCGAGAGTCAACAATTGGCAAGAGGCCGGCCGCGCGATGCGCCGCCCCGATATCAGGACCGATGTGACCGCGATCCCGCGCTACCGTCCGCATGCCGGCCCGACGATCCTCTCCGCCGGGTTCCGTCCGTTCTTCCTGGTCGCGGCGCTGTGGGCGGCGCTCGCCGTGCCGCTATGGCTGGCGTTCTTCGCCGGCGGGGCGCAGCTGCCGAGCGCGCTGCCGCCGGCCGTATGGCACGTGCACGAGATGGTCTTCGGCTACGGCGCCGCCACCGTCGCCGGCTTCCTGTTGACGGCGATCCCCAACTGGACCGGCCGCATGCCGCTCCAGGGCGGGCCGCTCGGCCTGCTCGTGCTGCTCTGGGCGGCGGGGCGCGCCGGCGTGCTGCTCTCGGCGAGGATCGGCCCCGGCGCGGCCGCCATTCTCGACCTCGCCTTTCCCGCGGTCTTCCTCGCCGTGGTCGCGCGCGAGATCCTGGCCGGACGGAACTGGCGCAACCTGCCGATGCTGGCGGCGCTGTCGCTGCTGCTGCTGGGCAACCTGCTCGTCCATCTCGACGCCGTCGGCGTCGCCGCCACGGCCGCGCCCGGCAACCGGCTCGGCATCGCCACGCTCCTCATGCTCATCAGCTTCGTCGGCGGCCGCATCATCCCGAGCTTCACCCGGAACTGGCTGGCGAAGGAGGTGCCCGAGGCGGCGGCGCCCGCCATCTTCGGCGGCATCGACCGCGCGGCGCTTGCCTTCACCGCGGTCGCGCTCGCCGCCTGGGTCGCCGCACCCGAGGGACCGGTCGCGCCCTGGGCAGAGCTCGCCGCCGGCCTTGCTCTGGGCGTGCGCCTGCTGCGTTGGCGCGGCGGCGCGACCTGGCGCGAGCCGCTGGTCTGGGTCCTCCATCTGGGATATGGCTGGCTCGCGCTGGGCTTCCTGCTGCTCGCCCTCGACGGCTGGGCGGCGCTGCTGCCGCAGACCACGGCGCTCCACGCGCTCACCGTCGGCGCCATCGGCACGATGACGCTCGCGGTCATGACCCGCGCCTCGCTCGGCCATACCGGCCGCCCGCTCGCCGCCGGCAGCGGCACGACGGCGATCTATGTCCTGGTGACCCTGGCGGCCGTATTGCGGCTCCTGGCGCCGCTGGGCGGGACGCAGTATCTCCTCGTCCTCGCCCTTGCCGGCGCGGCATGGAGCGGCGCCTTCGGCCTCTTCGTGCTGCTCTATCTCCGGCCGCTGGCGCTGCCGCGCGTCAAAGGCTCCGGCGCGAGACCGATCTGACCCGCCTCACGCGGCGCTCTGGCGCGCCGCCAGCGCCATGGCGATGAGCGACGCGCCGCCGAACACGAGGTCGATGCCGACCAAAAGACCCAGCGCCCAGGCGAAGGCGCCCGGCAGGCCCGAGAGGATGAGGGCCGCGAGGATCAGGTCGACGACGCCGTTGAACACCAGCCATTCCCACCGGCCCGAGAGTTCGCGCCGATGCGCGATGCCGAGGATGATCGTCAAGACGCCGTCGGCGATGAAATAGGCGATCAGCACGTAGGTCAGGGTGACCAGGCCTTGCAGCGGATTCCACAGCAACACGCCGCCGGCGACGACGGCGACGACCGCCGAGAGCAGCGACCACCAGAATCCCGGCGCCTGGCGCGCCCCGAGCGTCGCCACGAGGCCGACGACGCCACCGATCAGAAAGAGCCAGCCCAGGAAGATCGTGGCGGCGAGGCCGGCGATGGGCGGCACGATGATCGCGCCGAGCCCGAGCAGGACCAGGATGATGCCCTCCACCAGGAAGAGACGCCAATGCTCGCGAATAGATCGGCTCAGCGCGGCGCTCACGCGGCCCGGTTGACCCATCGAGGACATCGCGCACTCCCCTTCGCTCCCCGAGCCGGATGGACGAGCGATCTGCGTGCTGCTCTTCCGACTCTCGATCGAGCTTGCCCGCGCCATGACACTGCCGCGACCGGCGAGAGTCAAGCCGGCTCACTGCGCCGTGCCATAGATTGCCACGCCTCGATCCGACCTCGCCGAAAAGCGATACTCGGACCGCCCCTGCTCGGCGGTCGGGAACCGTCGTAGAGTGGCCGCATCGCGCCTGGAGGGGCGGAGGCCTCCGCGAGGGGGCGTACAGGCTTTTCCCGGACCCGATGAGGCGCCGACCGGACATATGCCGGGTCGACGGCCGGCTAGACTCCGCCCGGCATGGCAAGCGGCGCCGAGCAACTCACATCAGGGGTCAGCCCGGGCCCAGGCAGAAGGTGCCGCCGCCCGGCGTCTACACGTGCAACCTCGTCGACTTCGACGCCCGCATCCTCACCTGCTTCGGCGCGCGCTAGGCCGGTATTGCAGTCTCGCCGAAAAAGCAGTCAGATCGACACCGATCCCATCCTTCCCCGGAGCCAGCAAGCATGATCCATGTTCTCGCGATGATCACCGCCAAGCCCGGCATGCGCGACGCGATCCTCAAGGAGTTCCGCGCCAACATGCCGGCGGTCCGTGCCGAGAAGGGCTGCATCGAATACGGGCCGGCGATCGATGCCGAGGGGATGGGCGCGATCCAGACCAGGCTCGGCCCGGACAGCTTCGTCGTCATCGAGAAATGGGAGAGCGCCGACGCACTCAAGGCGCATGCCGCCGCCCCGCACATGGCGGCCTATGCCAAGAAGACGAAGGAGATGATCGCGAGCCGCGTCATCCACGTGCTGTCGCCGGGGTGAAAGGGTCACGCCGGGCCGGAGCGGAGCCCGCGAACGGTCGAGAGGGCGCGGGCAAGGTCAGCCTGGCGCCCTACGCCCACCTTCTTCGGTCCGTGACCGCCCTGCCGCGACGCGCGGACGAGGATCAGGTGGCTGCTGCCGACTCTAACCCCGCCCGACGAAGGGCATCTTCGTCGCCATGATGGTCATGAACTGGACGTTGGCGTCGAGCGGTAGGCTCGCCATGTAGGCGACGGCGCTCGCGACGTGGCGTACATCCATGCGCGGCTCGACCTCGATCGAGCCGTTGGCCTGCGGCACGCCCTTGACCATGCGGTCGGTCATCTCGGTGGCGGCGTTGCCGATGTCGATCTGGCCGCAGGCGATGTCGTACTTGCGGCCGTCGAGCGAGATCGACTTGGTGAGGCCGGTGATGGCGTGCTTCGTCGCGGTGTAGGGTGCCGAGTTCGGCCGCGGCGCATGCGCCGAGATCGAGCCGTTGTTGATGATGCGCCCGCCGCGCGGCTGCTGCGCCTTCATGATCCGGATCGCCTCCTGGGCGCAGAGGAACGAGCCCGTCAGATTGGCGTCGACGACGGTCTTCCATTGCTCGTAGGTGAGGTCCTCGAACGGAACCGCCGGCGCGCCGGTGCCGGCGTTGTTGAAGAGCACGTCGAGCCGGCCGAACGCCTCCTTGGTCGCGGCGAAGAGCGCCTTGACCGAGCGGGGGTCGCCGACATCGGTGGGCGCGACCAGGGTCTTGGCGCCCGACGCCTTGCCCTGTTCCGCCGTCTTTTCCAGAGCGTCCTTGCGCCGCCCAGCGAGCGCCACGGCATATCCCTCCTTCATCAGCGCCAGCGCCACGGCGCGACCGATGCCGCTGCCCGCGCCGGTGACGACTGCAACTTTTCCACCCGAACTCATGCGTCCCTCCCCTGCCGGTGATTTCTGAGCCGATCCATCGGCGATGTTAGCGCGGCGGCGCGGCGGCGCCTACGGACTCGTCCCGAGGCGCTATGTACTTCCCCTTACGTAGCAATCCGGATTCCGCTCGCCCGCGGCTCGCCCGATGATCGCGGGCACGGAGTGCAAGGAGGAGCGCCATGCTGTCGTCCACGTCATTCAAGCGTTCGCCGGCAGGTCCGCCGCGTCCCGTCGCCAGAAGTGCCGTGCGCGGCTTGGCGCGAGATTTCATGCGGGATTGGCAGCGCTGGAGCCCTGTAGAGCGCATCGTCGCCGGGTGTCTGCTGGTGCCGGCCCTCGTGCCGATGATCGTCGCCGGCATGCGCGCGTAACTCGCCCGTTCAGGCGTCGAGAGCGGCGCGGATGGCGCGGGCGAACTCGTCGTGGCGATAAGGCTTGGCGAGAATGGCGAAGTCCTGCGACGGCGAGCCGCTGAGCGCGGCGGCATAGCCCGAGGTCAGCAACACCTTGAGCCCGCGCCTCAGCCGCAAGGCGCGGCGTGCCAGCTCGTCGCCGGCGAGCCCTCGCGGCATGGAGAGGTCGCTGAACAGCAGGTCGGCGCGCATACCGCGCTCCAGCAGCGCCAGCGCCGCAACGCCGTCCTCCGCGGCCACCACGTCGTAGCCGAGCGCCCTGAGGCTCTCGGTCACGGTGTCGCGGACATCGGCATCGTCCTCGACGACGAGGACCGTCTCGGCCCGCCCCGCCCGCGCGCTCGGCGCGGTGCCGACGGACCGCTGCTGCTCCGCCGCGGCGCCGTCCTGCGAGCGCGGCAGATAGAGGCGGACGGTGGTGCCGATGCCGAGCTCCGAGGCCAAGCGGACGAAGCCGCCGGACTGCGCGGCGAAGCCGTACACCTGGGATAAGCCCAGGCCGGAGCCCTTGCCGATATCCTTGGTGGTGAAGAAGGGCTCGAAGGCGCGCGTCATCACCTCTTGCGTCATGCCCGAGCCGGTGTCGCTCACCTTGATGCAGACGAAGGCGCCGGGCTGGGTCCCCGGGTCGAGCGCCGCCTCGCGCTCGTCCACCGTGACATTCTCAGTCTCGATCGAGATGCGGCCGCCCGAGGCCGGCACGGCGTCGCGGGCGTTGACGATGAGGTTGAGCAGTGCCGCCTGGAACTGCGCCGCGTCGATGCGGCAGGGGTCGAGCGTCGGGCTCAGCAGCAGCTGCACCTCGACGTGATCGCCGGCGGCGCGGCGCAGGAGCTCGACGAACTCCTTGATGAGCCGGTTGGCGTTGACCGTCTCGGGATGGAGGCTCTGCCGCCGCGCGAAGGCGAGCAGCGACTGGGTCAGCCGGGCGCCGCGCTCGATGGCGCGATGCGCCGCCTCGATGAGCCGCCGCGCCGCGTCGCCGCGCACCTGCTGCTCTAGCAGGTCGAGATTGCCGGAGAGCGCGGTC
>DASVOY010000819.1:0-3128 GCA_036383115.1 Allostellaceae bacterium | reverse complement strand
ACCGGGCTGGCGAGGAACGCGCGGCCGACGAGCTCGGCCTCGGCCATGCTGGTGAGGTTGGTCGCCGCCACGATGCTGGCCGCACCGGCACCGGACGTGCCCGCCGACGGCCCGGCAGCGGCAGGCGCTGAAGCCGTTCCGGCAGGCTTGGCCGTGGATGGGCCCGGCGCGGCCGTGGAGCCGGCCGATCCCGTCCCACTGCCGCCCGCGCCGCCCGCGGAAGCGCCGCCGGCACCGCGGGCTCCGTTTCCACCCGCACCCGCGCCGGTAACACCAACACCAGGTCCCCCGGCAGCGCCGCCGGCGCCGCTTCCGCCAGCGCTCGCGCCCGTGGACGCAGCGCCGGTCCCGCCGGTGGCACCTGACGCACCACCGCCCGCCGCGCCCGCCGCTCCCGTGCCGCCGGAGGCTCCGCTCGCGCTGCCACCGGCACTCGCCCCAGTCGAGGCAGCGCCGCTGCCGGCTGCGCCCCCACCTGCGCTGGCACCCGTCGAAGCCGCTCCCGTCCCACCGGATGCGCCGCTGGCTCCGGTTCCGGCCGCACTGCCGCCGGTCGAGGCAGCCGCGGTCCCGCCGGACGCCGCGCTGGTGCCAGCGCTTTTCGCACCAGTGCTTCCGCCGCCACCCGATGATGTCGCAAGCGGCGCAGCCGCGGCCGAGTTGATCGCGCCATGCCAAGCGATGCCCGGAAGCAGCGGCACGGCCATCACGAGCAGCGCCACGGCACTGGTTGAAATCGCCTGTCGTATTACTGGACGTAGAGCCTGCTGCATTGTCGCGCCCTACTTACGAGTGATGCCAATACAGAAAACCAACAACGAAGGGATTAGTTCCGCTACTTCATGGTGGGTTCGGCTGGCCTTGCAAAGAGCGTTCTACCGCTGCGACACTTCCGAGACCGCCGCCGCAATTGATACGCTCGGGCGAGCAGAGCGTTGGCAGCGCAGGGAGGAGCGTTCCGTCGCCGGATCGCGACCCCAGAAAAAATTGCAGCGAGGAGAGTTCATGAAAGCTTTGACGCCGCGGACCTTCGCGTTCCCCCTGGGGACGTCGCTAGCGCTCACGCTCCTGCTGACGCCTTTGGCCGCACAGGCGCAGACCGACACCTCGCCCGAGGGTCAGACGATCGGGCAGCAGAGACTGGCGAGCCGCCCAGCGCCGCCGGGGCTGCAGCACTGGTCCTTCACTGTGGCCGGACAGTATACGAACCGACAGGGTGAGACAGCCGGCGCGCTGCCGAGCCTCGACATCGGCTACAGCGTCACCCCGAACCTCCTGATTCATCTGTACCAACCCTACGCCTTCGACCGCCTCAGCGGCGGCAAGACCAATTTCGGGCCCGGCGACACCGAGATCGGCGTCCGCTATCGCTTCATCGAGCCCGACGACAATGGCTGGCGCCCCGGCGTCGTGTTTTACCCGTTGGTCGATTTTCCGACGGGCGACCGCGAGCGCGGCCTGGGCACCGGCCGCACTCATTTCTTCCTGCCGCTGTGGCTCGGCAAGCAGTTGGGCGCATGGACCGTCTATGGCGGCGGCGGCTACTGGTACAATCGAGGCAACGGCTACAAGGACTGGTTCTTCGCCGACGCCGGCGTCCAATACCGGGTGACCGACAACCTGCGTTTCGGCCCGGACGTCTTCCACGCCACCTCCAGCAAGACCGGCCTCAAGGAGACGACCGGCGTCAATGTCGGCGGCGTCTATGATTTCAACGCGAACCACCATGTGCTGTTCTCGGCCGGGCGCGGAATTCAGAACACGGAGGAGACCAATCGGTTCTCGGCCTATCTCGGCTACCAGCTCACCTTCTGAGACCGCTGCTGCCGCCGACGCGTCTGCCGGGCGTGCCCGCGGCGGGCGCGACGGCGGGCGGCTTCTCGACCGGCGCGGCGGCGGCGATCTCGGCCAGCCGGCGGAGCAGCGCGTTGATGCCGCGCAGCCGGTCGCGCGTCTCGTCCCAGTTGCGCATGATGACAAGGCGCTGATCGGGGCGCAGCTTGGCGGTGCCCGCCTGCTCCTGCAGGAAGGCGACGAGCCCGGCCGGGTTGGCGAAGCGGTTGTCGTGGAAGGCGAGCACCGCGCCCTTGGGCCCGGCCTCGACCTTCTCCACCCCGGCATCGCGGCACAGCCGCTTGATGGCGATGATCTCGAGCAGATTATCGACCTCGCCCGGCAGCGGGCCGAAGCGGTCGATGAGTTCGGCGGCGAATGAATCGATCTCGCGCCGGTCCACCAGCGCGGCGATGCGCCGGTAGAGGCCGAGCCGGACGTTGAGGTCCGCGACGTAGCTCTCCGGGATGAGCACCGGCGTGCCGATGGTGATCTGCGGCGTCCATTCCTCCGGCGCCTCGCCGAGCTGGTCGACGCCGCTGCGCGACGCCGCGATCGCCTCTTCCAGCAGATGCTGGTAGAGCTCGACGCCCACCTCGCGGATATGGCCGGACTGCTCCTCGCCCAGGAGATTGCCGGCGCCGCGGATGTCGAGGTCGTGGCTCGCCAGCGTGAAGCCCGCACCCAATTGATCCAGCGTCTGCATCACCTCGAGCCGGCGCTGGGCCGTCGCGGTCAGGGTCTTGTTGGCGGGCAGCGTCAGATACGCATAGGCGCGCAGCTTGCTCCGGCCGATGCGGCCGCGCAGCTGGTAGAGCTGCGCCAGCCCGAACATGTCGGCGCGGTGGACGATCATCGTGTTCGCCGAGGGTATGTCGAGCCCGGATTCGATGATGTTGGTCGAGAGCAGCAGGTCGTAGCTGCCGTCGTCGAAGGCGGCCATGACGTCCTCGAGCTCGGTCGGCGTCATCTTGCCATGCGCTACCGCGACCTTGATCTCGGGCACCAGGGTCTCGATGTCGCGGCGCACCTCGTCGAGATCGCTGATGCGCGGCGCGACATAGAAGACCTGCCCGCCGCGGTGCCGCTCGCGCAGGATCGCCTCGCGCAGCACCACGGGATCATAGGGCATGACGAAGGTGCGCACAGCGAGGCGGTCGACCGGCGGCGTGGCGATGATGCTCATCTCGCGCACGCCGGCGAGCGCCAGCTGCAGCGTGCGCGGGATCGGCGTCGCGGTCAGCGTCAGCACGTGGATGTTGCCGCGCAGCTCCTTCAGCCGCTCCTTGTGGCCA
>DASVOY010000818.1:0-9778 GCA_036383115.1 Allostellaceae bacterium | reverse complement strand
CCTGTTCTCCACCGGCGACGCGCATTTCGCGCAGGGCGACGGCGAGGTCTGCGTCACGGCCGTCGAGATGGGCGCCACCGCCGCGGTGCGCTTCAAGCTGCACAAGGGCGGCGCTGCGTCGCGCAAATTCGCCGCGCCGATCTTCACGCGGGAGAGCTACTTCATCGACCCCCGCTATGCCGTGCCCGAGCGCTTCCTCGGCGTCATGGGCATGCCGATAAATTCCGCGGGCGAGATCGAGGCCGAGAACCTCACGCTGGCCTGCCGCAACGCCGTGCTCAATATGATGCACCTGCTCGAGGAGCGGGGATTCAGCCGACAGCAGGCCTATGTCCTCTGCAGCGTCGCCGTCGATCTGCGCATCTCCAACGTCGTCGACGTACCGAACTACGTCGTGTCGGCGTTGCTGCCCGAGGCGATCTTCGGCGGCGACTGACCGTCACGGCGCTATGCTGTCCCCGCGAGCGGCGCGTTGCGCTGTCTCGTGGGGAGCATGCGCTGTCGCGCGCGGCGGCCGGGCCCCGACGTCGATAGAACCAAAGGGTTGGCCGCGCCTGAGATTTTTCAACGACTTAGCACGCGAGACGCTTAGCGATTCCGTAACGGTCTTATGTATAATTACGCGACCCTGCCCAACGGATCGCTGTCATGACGCGCTCGGTCGACGACGTCAAAAACTGGATGCACATGTCGCGCTGGATCGTGAAGCTGATCCGCGATGATTATCGTATCGACGAGACGCGTCTCCGGGGCACCGTGGCGCTCGACAAGGATCTCGGCCTGTCGCAGGACCAGGTCGAGATGGTCATGGCGACGATCGCCGACAGCTTCGGCATCCGCTTCCCGCACGGCGCGCATGGCGAGGTTCTCAACCTGCGCGAGCTGTGCATGCTCACCTGCTGGCTAAGGGGCTTCCTCAAGCGACCGGATTTCGTCTCGCCGAAATTCGAGCGCAAGTGCCGCGTCGCCAACCCGTCGCTTGCCGCCTGACCGAGACCGTGGCAATTACACCGCCGGCGCCTCGATCTTCTTCCAGTCATTCGCCAGGGTGAGCTTCGCCTCGGTGACCTTCTGCAAGCCCGTGAGGTCGAGTCCCTCGACCATCTCGCGCACGACGACGCCGTCGCGGGTGACGTCGAGCACGGCGAGGTTGGTGTAGATGCGCTTGACGCAGCGTGGCGCGGTCAAGGGATAGCCACACCTTTTCCGAATGCGCGGCTTGCCCTCTTTGGTCGTGTGCTCGACGAGAACGCGCACTTCCCTTGCGCCCACCGCGAGGTCCATGGCGCCGCCGACGCCCGGCGCGAAATTGGGATCCTCGGTGGTCCAGTTGGCGAGATCGCCGGTCTCCGACACTTCGAAGGCGCCCAACAGCGCCAGGTCGAGATGGCCGCCGCGGATCATCAGGAAGGCGTCGTTGTGATGGAAGAACGCGCCGCCCGGTACGATCGTGGTGAGACCCTTGCCGGCATTGATGAGGTCCTTGTCCTCCTCGCCGGGCTTCGGCGCCGGCCCCATACCGAGGATACCGTTCTCGCTGTGGAAGACGATCTCGCGGTCGCCGGGAATGAAGTCGGAGACCATCGTCGGCAGGCCGATGCCGAGATTGACGTAAGCGCCGTCCTGGATGTCCTGCGCGGCGCGCCACGCCATCTGGCGGCGGGTCAAGGGCTTCATGGGTCGGTCCTCCTCCTCACGTGACGACGACGCGGTCGACGAAGATACCGGGCGTTACCACGCCTTCGGGATCGATCTTGCCGAGCTCGACCACCTCGCGCACCTGCACCGCGGTGAGCGCCGCCGCCATCGCCATCACCGGGTTGAAGTTGCGCGCCGACTTGCGATAGGTGAGATTGCCCCAGCGGTCGGCGCGATCGGCGCGGCAGAGCGCGATGTCGCCGCGGATCGGCGTCTCCAGCACATAGAGCTCGCCGTCGATCTCGCGCGTCTCCTTGCCCAGGCCAAGCTTGGTACCGGCGCTGGTCTTGATGAAGAATCCGCCGACCCCGGCGGCGCCGGCGCGCATGCGCTCCGACAGCGTCCCCTGCGGCACCAGCTCCAGCTCGATCTTGCCGGCCTTGTAAGCGGCCTCGAAGCAATGCGGGTCGGTGGTGCGCGGGAAGGAGCAGATGATCTTGCGCACGCGCCCCGCGGCGATGAGGCCGGCCAAGCCCTCATCGCCGGTGCCGGCATTGTTGGCGACGCAGACGAGGTCGCGCACGCCCGTCTCGCGCAGCGCGTTCAGGAGTTCGACCGGCTCGCCCACCGCGCCGAAGCCCGAGCACAGCACCGTCGCCCCGTCCCTCACTCCCGCCACCGCCTCGGCGAGGGTCTTGACCACCTTGTTGATCACGTCCTCGCCTCCCTTTTGCCCAGCCGCTCGTGCGCCAGCGCCAGGGTGCGGTCGACGACCGCCGCCGCCTCGCCGAGATACGAGGCGGGATCGGCGAGACGTTCGAGCGCGGCGCGGTCGAGATGCTTCCTGATCTCGCCATCCTCCGCCAGCACGTCGACGAGCATGCGCCGTTCCGCGATCGCCCGATTGCACGCTTGCTGTACGGTGTGATGGGCCTGGTCGCGCCCGAGCTTGGGGGCGAGGCGCATCATGAAGGCCTCGGCCATGATCAGCCCTTGCGTCACGTCGAGATCGGCGCGCATCCGCTCGGCGTCGACCGTCATCCTCTGCGCCAGCTCCGCTCCATGCGCAAGCGCGCCGGCGGTGAGAAGGAAGATCTGCGGCAGCGCCAGCTGCTCGCTCTGCCACGGCCCAGTGGCGCGCTCGTGGTCGCCCGGCATCGCCGCGAAGAGCAGCGGCAACAATGCGTGGACGCCGCGCGCGGCGGCAATGATGTACTCGCTGGCGATGGGGTTGCGCTTCTGCGGCATGGTGCTGGAGCCGCCGCGCCCCGCCTGGTGCGGCTCCAGCACCTCACTCAGCTCGCTCTGCATGAGCAGGATCACGTCGGTCGCGATCTTGGCCAAGCTGCCGCAGACGAGGCCGAGGAAAGAGGCGGTCTCGACGAAGCGCTCGCGGCTGACATGCCAGGGCGCAACCGGGGCACGGAGCCCGAGTTCGCGCGCCAGCCCCTCGGTCACGGCCCGCCCTTGATCGCCCAGCGAGGCGAGCGTCCCGGCGGCGCCGGCGAACTGCACAGTGAGCACGCGGCCGCGCACCTCCTCGAGCCGCGTCAGGTGATCGAGGAAAGGCGCGAGCCAGACCGCGCATTTGTAGCCGAACGTGATGGGCAGCGCGTGCTGCAGATGGGTGCGCCCGGCCATGACCGTGCCGCGATGCGCCTGCGCCTTGTCGGCGAGCGCGCGCGCCGTTGCGGCGACATCGCGCTCGATGACGGCGAGCCCGTCGCGGATCTGCAAGACGATGGCGGTGTCGAGGATGTCCTGCGTCGTCGCGCCCCAATGGACATAGCGTGCGGCCTCGGCACCCGTGGCGCGTCCCAGCGCCTTGGTGACGCCGATGACGGGATATCCTACATTGCGCGTGCTCGCGCCGAGCTCGCCGAGATCGACGCGGTCGACCGACGCTGCCGCGGTGATCGCGTCGGCCGCCGTTTGCGGGATGATGCCGAGCCGCCCCTGTGCCTTCGCCAGCGCGGCCTCGACGTCGAGCATCTTCTGCACCAGCTGCCGGTCCGAGAAGATGCCGCGCATCTCGTCGGTGCCGAAGAGCGTGCCGAAGACCTGGGAGTCGGCGGGGTTGACGCTCACGCGGTCACACGTCGAAGAAGACGGTCTCACCCGCCCCCTGGAGGACGATGTCGAAGCGGTAGAGCTTGGTCGCGCCATCTTGCCCTGCCGCTTGGCCGATAAGCGTGTTGCGCCGTTCCGCGTCCTCGACCAAGCTGACCACCGGATCGCTCTTGTTGAGCGTCTCGCCGGGGAAATACATCCGAGTCGTTACCTGCTTCAGCAAGCCGCGCGCGAAGATGCAGAAGTTGATATGCGGCGCCTGCAGCGTGTTGCCGCGTCCGGGGACGGAACCGGGCTTGACGGTGACGAACCGGTAGCGGCCATCCTTGTCGGAGGCGCAACGGCCGAAGCCGCGGAAGTCGGGGTCGAGCGGCTTCTCCTGCCGGTCCTCGGGATGGGCGTATCGCCCCGCGGCGTTGGCCTGCCAGATCTCGAGCAGGGCATCCGGCACCGGCGCTCTGTCGCCGTCGAGAACGCGGCCCTCGACGCGGATCCTCTCGCCTTGCGCCCTGCCGCCGGCGGTGAGGTCGCTCCATTCGGGATGGTCGAGGCCGAAGCGGAAGAAAGGTCCCGCCGTCTGCGAGGCGGTCGGAATGAGGCGCATCTCAAAGGCCCGTCGGCGTCGCCGCGCGGCCGCGCAGCACGATGTCGAAGCGATAGCCCAGTGCCCATTCGGCGACGCTCAGCCCGGGATCGTAGCGCGAGACCAAACGGTCACGCGCGGCCTCGTCGGCGATGCTGTGGAAGATCGGGTCGTATTCGAGCAGCGGGTCGCCCGGGAAGAACATCTGGGTGATGATCCGCGTCGCGAAGGCCGGGCCGAAGACCGAGAAATGCAAGTGCTGCGCCCGCCAGGCGTTGGGCGTGTTGCGCCAGGGATAGGCGCCCGGCACCAGCGTGACGAACTGGTACTCGCCCTGGTCGTTGGTGACGACGTGGCCGGCGCCGGTGAAGTTCGGGTCGAGCGGCGCATCGTGCTGGTCCATCTCGTGCTGATAGCGTCCCGCCGCATTGGCCTGCCACAGCTCGACCAGCGTGCCGGCGACCGCGCGCCCCTGCTCGTCGAGGACGCGGCCGGCGACGATCATGCGTGAGCCGATCGGCTCGCCCTTGCCCTGCCGCGTCAGATCGGCCTTGTCCGGGCCGGTCCAGCCATCGGCGAAGCTCGGGCCGGTCACTTCCGACAGCGTATGCTCGATCCGCACCAGCTTCTGCGTCGGCGCGCGCTTCACCGTGCTCTTGTAGTCGGGATGCAGATAGGGCGGCTGCTCTCCCGGCCTCGGGCGCTGGTAGTCGACGATGTCGGTCACGACGCTCGCTCCTTGTACGTTCAGAACGCCACCGCGTCGCCGCCTTTGAGCGCCAGCATCTCGCGCGCCTCCTTAGGCGTGGCGATCTCCAGCGACAAGTTCTCCAGGATGGTGCGGATGCGCCTTACCTGATCCGCATTCGTCTTGGCGAGCTGGCCCTTGCCGATGAAGAGCGAATCCTCGAGCCCGACGCGGACATTGCCGCCCATGATCGCGCCCATGGTGACGAGCGGCAGCTGATGCCGCCCGGCGGCAAGGATCGACCAATAATAGGCGTCGCCGAAGAGCTTGTCGGCGATGTGCTTTACATGGGTGAGGTTCTCGGGATCGGCGCCGATGCCGCCGAGGATGCCGAAGATGCTCTGCACCAGGAGCGGCGGCTTGACCAGCTTGCGGTCGAGAAAGTGAGCCAGCGTATAGAGATGGCCGACGTCGTAGCACTCGAACTCGAAGCGCGTGCCGTGCGCCTCGCCCAGGTTCTTCAGGATGTATTCGATATCCTTGAAGGTATTCCTGAAAATGAAATCGCGCGAGTTCTCGAGGTGCTGGCGCTCCCAGTCGTGCTTGAACTCCTTGTAGCGCTGCAGCATGGGGAATAGGCCGAAATTCATCGACCCCATGTTCAGCGAGCACATCTCGGGCGAGGCCTTCAAGGGCGCCGCGAGCCGCTCATCGAGACTCATGCCGTGGCCACCGCCGGTGGTGATATTTATTACAGAATCAGTAGCTTGCTTGATACGCGGCAGAAATTGCATGAACACCCTGGGATCGGGCGTCGGCCGGCCGTCCCTGGGGTCGCGCGCATGGAGGTGGAGGATGGCGGCACCGGCTTCCGCAGCGCCGATCGCCTGGCTCGCCACCTCGTCGGGCGTGAGCGGCAGGTAGGGGCTCATCGTCGGGGTATGGATCGACCCCGTGACGGCGCAGGTGATGATGACCTTCCCGGATCGGGCCATGGCTTCCTCCTCGACGCGTTTTATTTTTGTCGGGAGCTATTTGGCGGAAAGGTCCGGCCGCCGTCAACGGCAGCCGCGCGAGACCACGCCCGAGCGGTCGAAAGACCTGCGCCGGGACTTGGCCTTATCCGTTGGCTAGGATGAACTCGCGGATCTTGGGATAGATCTCGGTGCGCCAGCGCTTGCCGTTGAAGACGCCGTAATGCCCGACCTTGGGCTGGACGTGATGCGCCTTCTTTCCATTGCGCAGCCCGGTGCAGAGGTCGAGGGCCGCGGCGGTCTGGCCGACGGCGCAGATGTCGTCGTTCTCGCCCTCGACGCAGATAAGCGCCGTCTTGGTGATGGCCTGGGGCTCGACGCGGCGGTCGCGCGAGGTGAAGCGGCCGAGCGGCAGCGAATGCTCCTGGAAGACGCGCGACACCGTCTGCAGATAGAAGTCGGCCGGCAGATCCATGACCGACATGTACTCGTCGTAAAATCTGCGCGTCTCCTCGGCGCTCTCGCCGTCGCCGCGCACGAGGTGCTTGAACATGTCCATATGTGCGGTCACGTGCCGGTCGAGGTTCATGGTCATGAACCCCGCGAGCTGCAGGAAGCCCGGATAGACTCGGCGGAACGCCCCCGAATAGCGCGGCGGCACGTTGGCGATGACGTTCCGCTCGAACCAGGAGAGCGGCCGCGAGGTCGCGAGCTTGTTGACCACGGTCGGATTGCGTCGCGTGTCGATCGGCCCGCCCATCAGCGTCATCGAGCGCGGCTGCGCCGGGTCGTTGTCGGCGGCGAGAAGCGCCACAGCGGCCAGCACCGGCACCGAAGGCTGGCACACCGCGACCACATGCGTCTCGGGCCCGAGCTCGCGCAGGAAAGAGGCGACGAGGTCGATATGGTCGTCGAGGTCGAAGCGGCCATAGAGCAGCGGCACGTTGCGCGCATTGACCCAGTCGGTGATGTAGACGTCGTGGTCCGGCAGCAGCGTCTCGACCGTGCCGCGCAGCAGCGTGGCGAAATGGCCCGACAGCGGCGCGACCACCAGCACGCGCGGCTGTTCGACATCGGTGTCCTTGCGGAAATGCAGGAGCGTGCAGAAGGGATGGCGCACCCTCGCCACCTCGCTCACCCCTACCGGCCGCCCGGCGACCAACGTGCCGCGGATGCCGAAATCGGGCCGCTCGTGCCACATGCCGGCGCGCGACACCATCTCGCAGGCGGCGGCGGCGCCTCGAATCACGGGGTGATGAGCGAGGAGCGGCCAGGGCTGGTTGAGCAGGCCCTGAAAGGCGTGGGCGAGCCAACGGACCGGGGCGACGGCGTCGCTATGCGCTTGATAGGCTTCGTAGAGCATGTCGCCTCAGTCCTTATGGTTTCGCAGCTACCATCGCCAACGCGCACCACGTGTGCGGTGGTTCCCGAAGTCGGGCGACAGGAAAGCAGGAAAGGGTTAGGAAAGGGTGGAGAGCCCTGCCGATGGTATGGCAACGGGCGCCGCCGGGATATGGCTCGCCTGACGCGGGCCAAGTGAGGCAAGGTTTCACACCTTTTCCTTAATTCCCCGCCCCGGAGGGGTCAAGCGAAGATCCCGCCTAAGTGTCGGAACATACCGGGTTTTCCGCCTTGTGGCAGAAATAGCACGACGAATCGCCGGATGCCGCAGGGTGAAGACCTGTGACTGCGGCGCGAAATTCCACAGACAGCTCCATGCTCCGGCCGAGTCGGATTGCGACCGGCGGTGGGCCGCTCATACGGCGGCCGTGGCCGGCACGTCCGTATAGGCGGGGAGGCCGTGGCGGGTCAGGAAGTTCCGCACCGCCTCTTCCGGGATACCAATGAAGCTGCGGTAGAGGAGTTGCAGGATGTAGGTGAAGGCCGGCCCGTGGCGGCGGTCCTCCGGCACGATGAGGTGGGCCGATTCGTGCAGCACCAGGAAACGGTAGAGATAGCCCTTCTCGATGGCGATGCGGTGATTCGCAACGTCGGCGAAGCCGCCGACGCGCGGATCGTCGAAGCCGGCGACGAGGGCGAGCTTGGGCGGCGCACGATCGCAGGTGATGAAGATGTCGCGCAGCATGCGCGCCGCGGCATCGTAGTCGATCAGCCGGTGACCGGCCGGAAACGCGGCAAAGAGATCATCCTCGAAGCGGCAGATCGCCGCCCGGAAATCGGTTTCGCAATCGCCGAGCCGGTTCGCCGCGGCGATCGCCTGCTTGAGGCCGCGCCGCGCCACGCGCGCGAATACCGTCGGCATCGCGCCTGCGGCATTGGTTCTGATCATCGGGAGAGTATCGACCGGCAATGGTTAATGAGCTTTTGACACGCCGGCGGCGGCCGGTACTGCCTGTAGCTACTTCCGATTATGCCGGTTGATAGAAGCGCCGGTCGCGCAACACCTGGAGCGACACGGTCTTGCCGTCACGCTCGGCGCCGACGCGAGAGAGCCGCACATGCGGCCCCAAGTCGCCCGGATAATGCGCCACCACGATCACTTCCCAGACCGCTTTGGTCCGGCCGACCGCACTGAAACGCTGACCGGCGCTGATGCCGTAATTGTCATCCGGTCCATGCCGGCGCCGCCAAATGCTCATCGCCACCACTCGCACGCGCGACTCGCTTCGTACCAATGGGAGTCGCGCGTTCATAAAAGCGCAAAGCGAGGTGCGCCGTCGAGAGGAAAAACGTCGCGGCGTGGAACCAAATCGTCGCGCCAGCGTTGCGCTCCGCGAATGCCAAACCGCAGCGCGCTATGACGTGGACAGAATTCGCCTCTACGTTCGGCTCAGAACGTGCCGGGGTAGGAGCCACCGTCGATGAGCAGATTCTGCCCGGTGATGTAGCTCGCTTGTTGGCTGGAGAGGAAAGCGCAGGCAGCGCCGAACTCCTCGCTGGTGCCGAAGCGGCCGGCGGGGATAGCGTTCATGCGCTCGGTGCGCGCCTGCTCGAGCGGGATCTTGCGGTTCTTCGCCACGGTCTCGATGTTCGAGCGCAGCCGGTCGGTGTCCATCGCGCCAGGCAGCAGATTATTGATGGTGACGTTGTGCTTCACCGTCTTGCGCGCGATGCCGGCGACGAAGCCGGTCAAGCCGGAGCGCGCCCCGTTCGACAGTCCCAGGATGTCGATCGGCGCCTTCACCGCGCTCGAGGTGATGTTGACGATCCGCCCGAAGCGGCGGGCGATCATGGCGTCGACGGTCGCCCGGATGAGTTCGATCGGCGTCAGCATGTTGGCGTCGAGCGCCTTGATCCAGGCGTCGCGATTCCATTCTCGGAAATCGCCGGGCGGCGGCCCGCCGGCGTTGTTGACGAGGATGTCGGGATCGGGACAGGCGGCGAGCGCGGCTCGGCGGCCCTCGGGCGTGGTGATGTCGCAGACGACTGTGGTGACCTTGACGCCGGTCTTGGCGCGAATCTCAGCCGCGGTCGCCTCGAGCGCCTCCTTGCCGCGGGCGAGGATGACGAGGTTGACCCCCTCCTGCGCCAGCGCCACGGCGCAGCCCTTGCCCAAGCCCTTGCTGGCGGCGCAGACCAGCGCCTTCTTGCCGGAAATGCCGAGATCCATGGAAGCCTCCCTGCCCTATCGTGCTTCGCCGCTATCATAGGCGGCAGCGACCACGCGTCCAGCCGTCAGGAAGCCGGCTTCTTCGCGCTGCGGATCGGCGGCAGCGACTTGACGTAGACGGCGATGGCGCGGCGGTCTTCATCGCTCAGCGCGGCCGTGCCTTTCACCACCTCGGCCATGCCGGAGCCGACGAAGTCGAACTCGGGCGTCTGCCCCGTCTTCAGCAGGGTGGTGATGTCCTCGAGGCTCCACTT
>DASVOY010000817.1:0-3986 GCA_036383115.1 Allostellaceae bacterium | reverse complement strand
CCGGGATGTCCTCGAAGTCCTTGCGGTTGCGCGCCGGCAGCATCACGCGCTTGAGGCCGGCGCGTGCAGCCGCCACCACCTTCTCCTTGATGCCGCCCACGGGCAGCACCAGCCCGCGCAGGCTGATCTCGCCGGTCATGGCGGTGTCGCTGCGCGTCGGCCGGTTGGTCAGGAGCGACACCAGAGCCACCGTCATCGCGACGCCGGCCGACGGCCCGTCCTTGGGGATGGCCCCGGCCGGGACGTGGATGTGGATGTCGCTCTTGACGAAGACCTCGTCGTCGATGCCGAGCGAGCGGGCGCGCGACTTGACCAGGCTCAGCGCCGCCTGCGCGCTCTCCTTCATCACGTCGCCGAGCTGGCCAGTCAGGATGAGCTTGCCGCTGCCGGGGATGCGCGTCGCCTCGATGAAGAGGATGTCGCCGCCCGCCGGCGTCCAGGCGAGGCCGGTGGCAACCCCGGGAACGCTCGTCCGCATGGCGACCTCGTTCTCGAAGCGCCGCGGCCCGAGAATGTTCGGGATATCGGGTGCATCGATGTGGATCGGCCCGCTCTCGCCTTCGGCGAAGCGCATGGCGGCATGACGGAACACCGCGCCGATGTTGCGCTCGAGGTTGCGGACCCCGGCCTCGCGCGTGTAGTCGCGGATGATGACGCGGATGGCGTCGTCGGTGATGGTGACGCGTTCGGCGGCGAGCCCGTTCGCCTCGAGCTGGCGCGGCACGAGATAGCGCCGCGCGATCTGCAGTTTCTCCTCGTCGGTATATCCGGGCAGCTCGATCACCTCCATGCGGTCGCGCAGCGGCCCCGGCACGGTGTCCATGATGTTGGCCGTGGCGATGAACATCACCGCGGAGAGATCGAAAGGCACGCCGAGATAGGCGTCGCGAAAGCTGTTGTTCTGCTCGGGGTCGAGCACCTCGAGCAGCGCCGCCGAGGGATCGCCCTGGATTCCTGCGCCGAGCTTGTCGATCTCGTCGAGCATCATCACGCAGTCGCGCGCGCCGGCCTTGCGGATCGCCTGGATGATGTTGCCCGGCAGTGCGCCGATATAGGTGCGGCGATGGCCGCGGATCTCGGCTTCGTCATGCACGCCGCCCAGGCTGACGCGGACGAATTTGCGGCCCGTCGCGCGGGCGATGCTCTGGCCGAGCGAGGTCTTGCCGACGCCGGGCGGCCCGACGAAGCACAGGATCGGGCTCCGGCCGCCCGGCTTCAGCTTCTGCACCGCGAGGTATTCGAGGATGCGGCGCTTCACCTTGGCGAGGTCGAAGTGATCCTCGTCGAGCACGCGCCGCGCCTCGGCGATGTCGATGGGCCGCTCGGTCATCACCGACCAGGGCAACTCGACCAGCCAATCGAGGTAGGTGCGCACCATGGAGTATTCGGCGGCGCCCTCCGGCATGCGCTCGAGGCGCGCGACCTCCTTGCGCGCCACCTGCTCGACCTCGGGCGACATCTTGGCCTGCTCGATGCGGCGGATGAGTTCGGCGATCTCCTCGGTCTTGGCGTCACCGTCGCCGAGCTCCTTCTGGATGGTCTTGAGCTGCTCGCGCAGCAGGAACTCGCGCTGCCGCCCCTCCATCGTGTCCTTGGTCTGCTGGCTGATCTGGCGCGTCAGGCGCAGCACCTCGATGCGGTGGCTCAGCAGCTCCGAGACGCGCTGCATGCGCGGCAGTACGTCGAAGATCTCGAGCACCTGCTGTTTCTCGGCGGGCTCGAGGTCCATGACGCTGGCGATGAGGTCGGCGAGCTGGCCGCCGGCGCTGATGCTCTGGATGGCGTTGGCGAGCTCCGGCGGCGCCTGCGGCAGCAGCTCCAGCGCTTCGCGGGCCTGGTTCTTGAGGAGAAGGACGCGCGCCTCGAGCTCGGGCGTGCGCACCTCGGCCTCGCCGACGCGGTCGATCCGCGCCACCAGGAAGGGATAGCCCTGAAGGAACTCGACGATGTGGAAGCGGTGCTGCCCCTGGCAGACCATGTGATGGGTGCCGTCGGGCGCGGTCAGATAGCGCAGCAGCGCGGCCGACGTGCCGACCTGAAAGAGATCCGTCGGCCCGGGGTCCTCGACCTCCGGGTTCATCTGCAGCACGAGGCCGACCGGCAGCTCGCGCCGGACCGCCTCCTGGGCGGCGGCGATCGAGCGCGGCCGGCCGACCGTGACCGGCAGCACAGTGCCGGGGAACAGCACGGTGCCGCGCACGGGAATGATCACCACCGCGTCGCGGGGCAGCGGCGGCAGCTCGGGCCGCGCCTCGGGCTGCGGCGCATTCGTCGTGGTTGTTTCGTTCATTGCCATTGTTCCTACCCCAGCTTGCGCAGGACCAGCGTCAGGCAGCCATGGGCGATGTCGCGGCGCTGGAGCTCGAAGCGGCCGGCGGGCAGTGCGATGCGCCGCTCGAAGCGGCCTTGCGGGATTTCAAGGCGGTGGATGACCGCGGCCTGGAGCAGGGCTGTCGCGGGGCGCTCGCCGGCAATCACCAGCACGCCGTTCTCGACGCCGATCTCGACCTGCGGTGCCTCGACGCCGGGCAGCGCGGCGATGATCCAGAGCTTGTCATCGGTCTCCAGAATGTCCACCGGCGGCTCCCAGACCGGCCGCTTGTCGGGCAGGCCGAGGCGGAAGAATTGCCGCTGCAGCCGCTCGGCGCGGGTCAGCGCCTCGCAGGCTTCGGCCCACATCCAGGCTTCGAGGTCACGGGGGGGCATGGCTCGGGCCTCACAATTCTTGTTGCGCGTCTTCAGCAGTCGAAGGTTACGCCTTGCGGACGCATCCGCGCGAGCGCGGCCACGATCCGGTCAATGACGGGCTGCCAGGCGCCGGGGGAAGTCTGGCGGAACAGCCGCATGGTGGGATACCAGGGGCTGTCCTCGCGGGCGAGCATCCAGCGCCAATCGGCCTCGTAATGGAGCAACGTCCAGACCGGCCGGCCAAGCGCGCCGGCGAGATGCGCCACCATGGTGTCGATGGTGACGATCACGTCCAGATGGGTCACGAGAGCGGCGGTTTCAAGAATGTCATCACTCTCTCCCTCGCGCGTCGCAAATTGCAATGCGTCGGCCGCGGCCAGTGCCGGCCCACGCTGCAAATTGTAGAGCGCGATGTGCGGCAAGGCGTTGAGCTGGATCAATTGTGCTGACGGCACGGAGCGCTCCGGCTTCCAGGCTCCCGCCGCCCAGGCGATCCCGACCTTGAGCCGGCCGTCCGCTGCGGCGACGTGGCGGCGCGCCGCGCCGACCAGCGCCGGCGGCACGGCGAGGTACGGCACTTCCGTCGGGACGGCCGCGAGCGTCAGGCGCAGCGCATGCGGCAGCTCCATCGACTCGATGGCGACATCATGCGGCGGCACGGCGCCGTCGAGCGGCACCAGCGCGTCGACGCCCGGCGCCGAGGCGAGGAGCGGCAGCAGCTCGGGCTGCGCCTCGATCGCGACGAAGGGGCAGATTTGCTTGAGCAACGGCGCCAGGCGGATGAATTGCAGCGTGTCGCCGAGGCCGTGATAGCAGCGCACCAGCACGCGCCTGCCGGCGAGCGGCGTGCCGTCCCACACCCAGCGGAGGTGATGCGGGAGATGCGCGCAATCGCGTCCGGCGCGCGCCGCCAGCACGGCGTCGCTGATGCGCCACGCGCTTTCGAAGTCGCCGCGCAGCATGGCGCACATCCAGCGCGATTGCGCCATGCTCTCGGGTTCGGCGCCTTGCGCGAGAGCCTGCGCGAAGCTCGCCTCGGCGGCGGCGATGCGCCGCTGGCGGTAGAGCGCTTCGCCGCGAAGCTGGTGGAGGACCGAGGAAGGCGGGAGGGTGTCGTGCATTCCCTTAGGGGAACGCCGGCAGCCCTCATCCGGTGCCGAGCGCGGCGGCAGCCCGAGCGACCGCCGCGTCGCGCTCGCGCATGAAGGGCGCCATGCGCTCCCGGACGCGCGCCACCGTGGCAGGCCCGGCGCGCTCGGGCGTGCCGGAGTCGAAGGGCGGATGCGGATCATATTCGA